>JAKDMR010000478.1 GCA_030452275.1 Candidatus Nitrosocosmicus sp.
AATAATAAATAGTCTCGTTATTACAAGCCTGTAAAATATCAAATATTTAAAAATCATAATGGTAGAACATCAGAATATGGGATTAAACCTAAAACCATTGATTACATCTAATCCTATCAGAATTTCTGATTTAGATGGAAAAGTGGTTGCGATAGATGCTTTCAATGTAATTTATCAATTCTTGGCGACAATTAGAGGCCCCACGGGAGAATTACTTGCAAATAACCAAGGAGAACCCACCAGTCATCTCAGTGGACTTTTTTATAGAAACATAAATTTACTTAGTGACGGAGTCAAATTGGTATATATCTTTGACGGATTACCTCATAAATTGAAATCAGGAGAAATTGAAAGAAGAAGAAAGGTCAAAGAAGAAGCAACTGAAAAGTATAATGTAGCATTGGAAGATGGAAGAATAGATGATGCAAAAAAATTTAGTCAGGGGACTTCAATTCTAACCTCTAAAATGATTGAAGAATCAAAATACTTATTGTCATTGATGGGAATTCCATATATTAGTGCAAAGTCAGAAGGGGAAGCAACCGCCGCACTTCTATCTAAGAAGGATCTAGCATATTCATCCGTGAGTCAAGATTATGATTCAATACTATTTGGTGCGAAAAGGTTGATAAGGAATTTGACAGTCAGGGGGAAAAGAAAAATCCCCAATAGAAATGTGTATGTTGATATCGTACCAGAAATAATAGAATACTCTCAAGTACTAAAGACCAATAATCTAACTCACCAGCAGCTTGTGGATGTTGGAATCTTGATTGGTACTGACTTTAATCCTGATGGGTTTAGTGGTATCGGTCCTAAAAATGCTCTAAAATTAATACAAAAGTACAAGAAGCTTGAAGACATAGAAAAAATAAAAACAGAACTATTGACCACTCCGTACAATGAAATTAGGGAAATATTTCTGAACCCCCAAGTTACTGACTTAGAGGACTTAAATATTGAATTTAATGATATAGAGAAGGAAAAAACTATAAAATATCTTTGTGATGAGAAAAATTTCTCCAATGAAAGAGTTATCGACCACTTGGGAAGGCTTGAAAAAAGCATTATTAAAAAAAGTCAATCTCTTGACAAATGGTTTTAATGAAAAAAAGTAGTAATTTTGATATAAATAACAATCATGGGTATAGAGATACTATAATGAGAGATCAGAATGTACCAACTAATTATCAGATATATTTATTTTAGATTTTTTCAACACCGTACTTTTTTCTGATTTGAATCTTTCTAAATCATAACTATTCATATCTACGAATTTGATACCTTCAGAAATAACAGGGTTGACCTGTTTTATCAGTGAATACATCTTCTGACACGCATTTCTATAATCTGGATGGCCCTGTGGAGTTGTCCTTAGTTCAATCACATGACATGCTTCACGAAGATTCATTTTTATATAATACGGATACCTATAAGCAAAATTTACAGCATATTGTGCTTCTGAAGGCATTGTAGATGAGATTAACTTGTAAGTATCAGCACTGTAATACATACAATCACTATAATCCTTTTCTATTCCTAGTTCACTGATTTCCTCTGGAATATCAAACCCATATTTTGTAGATAACAACTGTCGACTCATAGTCAAAAGTCTATGCCTATGAAGATCCCTAAACATTCCATAATTAGTTACTAATTCAAATGAATAATCAATTGTCTCAAAAGCTCTTCCAGGTCTATGCCTTCTATTTTCTCTAAAATGAGAATATGCATGAATAATCTCATGTCGCTTTTCTTCAGAGAAAGTAGCAACAAGATCTAGCAAAAAAGACATGGATAGACCTCTACCATATTCATGCAAAATAGAAGCAACCAATTTGATTTCAGCTTCAATATTGGGCACATGATAAAGCAATTTAACATCTACGAAATTTTTGATATTATGGAAAGTATCGAATGAAATGTCATTATCAAAAACATCATCATGTTTTTGATAAAGATCTTTATCCAGAATTCTTGAAATCGATTTCTCGGTATTATCAAGGTAATTGCAATATGAAATACTGTGTCTATCTTTTGATCGTTTGATAAATGGTTCGACGTACTTTTCCAGTTCTTTATATAATAAATCACCTAACTTTTTGATTTCTCCTAATTCGGAGCGGTTCATATTAAACAAAAGATATTCAAACGCTCTTCCATTTCCTGTAATTGCCAGATTAGTGAGGGTTGAAGACGGAAGGAGATTTCTCAATATGTCTAAAGCTTTGGCCTTGATGGATGAATTATATATTTTTTTTGCATTATCAACATCTATAGAGTTTTTTAAGTTTTTAAAGAGGGTATCAGTTTTTGTTTCAGAATCATTAAAATTAAGATTATCTATTGGAATTTTTTCTTTTAGATACTGTTGCATAGGTAAGATATTCTTTGAATAAGTTTCAAATGCCAAATCACATGA
>JAKDMR010000479.1 GCA_030452275.1 Candidatus Nitrosocosmicus sp.
CAGGATTCTTTGATAATTTAGTAAATATTTTAAGCGTTTCCAAGTCAATCCTTTTTTCTCTTAGTTTTTGTAGTTCTTCCTTTATACGAATAAGAGGATTATTTCCATGAATAAGAATATCCTTGAGAATAGATTCAAATACTGTATTAATCCATCGAGGACGATCATTCTTAATTCCTTCCATTCCTTTGATAATTATTTCGCCATGTTCTGTTATTCCTACGTAATGTTTCTTCTTTAAAACTATTGCTTTTGCAAATGTCTTTTCATGCTCTAGATCTATTTTCAGTTTATCTTTGCATTCATTTATGAAATCTCTTAAATTGTTATTTTCTTTTTCATCAAATCCACTGTGAAGAAATAAAGAATCAGTATCTCCTGCTATAACTTCAAATCCATGTGATACTGCTGTTTGTTGCATTACGTTTAGAGTATATCTTCCATATGCTGTTATGAGCTCAGCAACCCTCTTATCATGATACTCAAAGTAATCGTTTCCAAATACTCCATAGCCTCCATTAATTAGAATCTTTAGAGCAAGTTGTTTTACCTTGTTTCCAGCGTTTTTTTGAATTAGGCGCTCTTCTTTAAAGACCTTTAACTTTTTAGGAAAAGATCCTTCTTTCAATCTGCAAATCCAATATTCTTTTTCTATTAAGCAATCTTGTATTATTTTTTTGTCTACCCTTGTCAGAGGGTCATCCTTACAACAAGAACAATTCACAGTATCAAATGATATATTGTGCAATATAGCCATAGATGGATAAAGGCTAGTCACGTCAACCAGATGCAGATCTTGATAGAAACCTTTCTTTGGAGAAAGAACTATCCCTCCATTATAATTTTGTCGTGGCTTGTTGATATTGGCAGTGTTGTTATTATCGCCAGTATTGTTAAAGGTGTGTATTGATTTTATACACTCGCCATTTGCAACCATGTTATCAAATATTGAAGTCCACCAAGATGACAAACCGGTCTTGCATACTTTTTCAAAGTCTAGTCCTGTAATATCAGATATTGATTTCATGCAGTCAAGTATTTCTCCATTGTTAAGTTTTGCAAGGTCCATTACAAGCTGTGCATCTTTTAAAACGTATTGTTTTTGTTTTTCTACAGAAAGAGATAACATAGTTATTCCGTCTTTTCCTTCAAATTTACCTCCTATGTCATCACCTAGAACAGCTTTTGATACATCATTTAACTTGAGTGTCCTGTATTTGTTGTTAAAAATAGTTGTCTGGACCATGGGTTTACTGAAAATATTGTAGAGATCGATATGAGTATGATCTCCTTTAATATATGGGACGCCAGAGTAATTGAATTCTACTATAGAATCAATATTATTGACTTTGCATCTACTATATAATACGGAGAGATCGGAATCAATTCCGCCTATAAATTTGCCAGACATTTTATCGTATTTTGCAGCCGCAGTAGAATTCCATCCAAATGAATAACTATATTTTGATAATTCTTGATTTATTTCTCTCAACAACTGTGATTCAGCAGCATTACCAAAAGAAGAATAATCCTCAATATGTAGTACTTTTTGTTTTCCTTGTTCATCAACAAATGCTGCTGCAATAATCTTTGTTTCTAAAGTATTGAGATTAAAACTATTTCTGTAAAGAGAAGTGTCCATAGGCTTCCACTCAAAATCAAATGAAACACTATTTGAAAAATTCTTAGTTAATGTATCGGTATTTGTTATGCTACTATCATCCTTGTCGTTTGTATTATTCGTTGAAGTAACCTGAGGTAAAATATGTCCGTTACCTCCTGTATCTCCTGAATTAGATGCTAGACTATCTTTAATGTCTTTATCTTCAAAAAGATTGCTCTTATCTAGTTGTGCTATTTCGTTATTGTTATTGTAAATTGTCGGAGATACTTTAATTTCGGAGTCATCGGAGACATTTTTGTTTATCTCTATAACAGAGGTGTTAGTTTTTGATTCCCTGTCAATGTTTATAGTGAGATCTAGTTCATCTTGTAGGTTTGACTTTATAGTGTTTAGTCTGCGTATAAGCCATTTTTGATCCTTTGGCCATTCTCTTGCTTGTGTATTAATTTTATTTTGTATCGCTATTGCATTTAATTTTTCAAGTAATTCAGCTGGCGTTCCTATATATATCCTATTATGGACTTTTAAAGAGTTATTTCCATTATTGTTACCATCACCTGCATTATTTGCTAATACATGATCAACAAATTTCTTTACTGCAAAGGCGACAGGATTGGAATCAATTACCTCAATATTCTGATATTTTATGTTATGGTAATATGCATCAAGAAACTCGTATTCTTTATATCCTATTGCACGCGAGATTGCTTCACACCAAATGGCAAAATCAGCCATCCTTGGAAGGTCTTCAATGTATAATCCACTTTTTATTACTACTGCTTTGGATAAATATC
>JAKDMR010000480.1 GCA_030452275.1 Candidatus Nitrosocosmicus sp.
TGATGATGGCTGGAAGTTACGACTAACGTGTTCTAATTACGCAAGAAGTCTTTTCAATTCCTACCCTTAACTTCATCGAGGCGCATGTATCTATCCTCCATGCTTTCTCAAGATATCAATTATAGAAATCCTGGTGAAGGAAAGTAAGATTAATCTTGGTAAATTAGAAAAGAAAAATAGAAAGGTAAAATTGAAATACTATATAGGTTGTTGTGGATGGAAGAGCCCAGAATGGGTCAAGAATTTCTATCCTAATGGATTAGATCCCTCGCATTATCTTTCGTATTATTCTAAACTCTTTGATCTTGTACATCTTGACCTCGGCAAGAGCATGTTTCCTCCAGGCTCTGTTGCTCTAAAAAAATGGGCGAATGAGACTTCAGATGATTTTCGCTTCACTATAAAAATTCCTCAAAATCTTATTAACAAAACCACAGGATCAGACCAATTTGAATCACTTGGAAGGTTTTTGGAAGATTTGCATGTGTTAGAAGAAAAAATTCTTGTAATTTTATTGTCCCCGCCTCCCCGAGTATCGTTACAAAATACTGGACGTGCATGGTTAGAGGGAATGCTGCATACCGCTACTTATCACGGGTTTTCTGTGGCAGTTGATTTTGGGACCAATAATACATGGTACCAAGAATTAACGTACAATATTTTAAGAAGGCATAATTCGTCTTTTGCTTGGTCAAATTCGGGACATCAATATTACTATCCCGCAGTTACATCTAATTTCATTTTCCTTAATCTTGATAATGCCTCTCTCAATAATGACCGAGCCATGAGATGGATCAATTTGATAAAGCAAAAGGAAAAGGAAACAGGTCATTCAAAGTATGTCAATAATATTATTGATTATTCAATTATTATACTCCGAAACCCTTCCATGGCTCATCTGATTCGAGATTTGATATTTACTAAACCAAAAAGTGTTAATTCATCAGAAGATTCGCAAAAACCTTCTCCTCCTAACCAAATCTGGCCGGGAAAAATTATCATGCACATTGACATGAATGCTTTTTTTCCAGCCTGTGAAGAACTGAGAGAACCTTCTCTTAAAGGCAAGACTCATGCAGTAATAATGACTCCCGAAAGAGAAGGCAGCTTAATAACCAGAGGAGCCGTCGCTTCTTGTTCATACGAGGCTCGAAAATTTGGTGTTAGATCTGCAATGTCTTTATCAAAAGCCAAAGAGCTGTGCCCTAACCTCATACTAAAACCTGTAGATAAAGAATATTACAATTTGGTCTCTCAACAGGTAATGAGACTATTGGAGGAATATGCTGATGTATTGGAACAAACTAGTATAGATGAGGCATACATTGATTGCACTAAAAAAATTGTGCAGTATCAAAAACAGAATATTTCAAAAAATGATCCCGTCGATCAGAAAGAGTTGGAAAATACACGTAATAATGCCACAAGAAAAAATGATGTCGAGAAAGAGTTTTCAATCCTGGAATTTGCATTAAATATTAAAGATTCTATCAGGACACAGTGTAATGGACTAATTTGCTCAATTGGTGTTGGGTCAAACAAGTCAATTGCCAAAATTGCATCCGATTTTCAGAAACCCGATGGTCTTACTATCGTTTATCCGCAAGATACTTCCACATTTTTATCTACGCTGGCAGTAGATAGAATATCTGGAATCGGAATAAAAACTACACGGACACTTAAAGACATGGGAATTGAGACTGTAGGACAATTATCCGATTCGAATATCCAAAAACTATCTGATAAATTTGGTAAAAAACAAGGATTGTGGATGTGGCAGATAGCAAATGGTAAAGAAAATGAACCTGTTATACCTCGAGAAAACAACCTGTCCTTAAGTACGGAGGAGACGTTGTTAAAACCCCTAATTAATAAAAAAGATATTCTGAATATTCTTGTTAATGATATGTCTGATGATATTTATAATCGAGTTAAAAGAAAAGGATACGAGTTTAAAACTGTTGGAATAAAGTTAGTTAGGACTAATTTTTCTATTGAAACGAGAGAAATTACCTTTTCATCATATCAGAAGAATAAAGAAAGTATAATCTCGGTTATGGAAACATTATTGAACCGATTCAGTCTTAATGATGATAACAACAACACCGGAAAAAGTAGCGAGGGAAGTATGCATACTGCCAAAAACTATGATGTAAATTCCATGTACATAAGAAAGATTGGAATTAAAGTGGCTAATCTGTCAAAAATATACAGGGACGGAAGAACTCCTCAAAAATCCATAATGGATTTCATCTGATGTTCTTTTTAATATTTTAATCAAAATTTGGCTATTCGAGGGATATTTAGGATATTCAAATAGATAAAAAGTAAAGAATAGCATATTTTATTGCCTTTGATACCCGATTGACATTAACACTTTCTATATACCCGTAAATTTATAAAAACAATATT
>JAKDMR010000481.1 GCA_030452275.1 Candidatus Nitrosocosmicus sp.
TGCTATAATAATACTATTCATTTCTATCTTGATAAAGATAAAGATAATAGTATATAAAGTACATTAAATTTACAAAACTAAAACTGGTTAACATTCAAACTCTGTTCAATTATTGTTCTTTTTATTTGCATAGATGCCCAATTATGAAAATGAATAAGATAATCACATCGAGTAATCCGGTTCTAGTATGATAATGTATTAGAATTCCATTACTACAAGTAATTTAATTCCCCTGGGCATAAACTGTCATCAATACGCAGTATAGCTAAAACCATTTTCGCAGCATAATGAGGGAATCGAATTCATCAAATACTTATTTGTAATGGTTGAATTTGGATGAGTTAAAGGATGTTTTTCCATACACACAAAAGATTAATATTTTGCAATGAAAGGTCGATAAAAAAGAATTAGAAAATCATCAGCAGCAAGTGTTAAATAATTTATTAAACATGTTCATTCAAACCAGGTGAAACCATTAACTCAGAAGAAATAAATGAGTTCTTCTCAAAGAATTATCAAAAGTATTATCATATCTTCTCACTTTGTTTATTGTGCAGAAGGGGTGACATATGTTACTTAGCTTACCAATGTAGGAAATAGAGATGGACAATAAGTAATAAATAGAAATGGAGTAGATGATGAACCTTTAAGGTTATCATTTCTTCGCACCATTTCTATACACACATTTCTCGGGTATTATGATAGGAGCATTATACTATAAATACAAACATTATATCGTTGTGCCATCGCTTTATTATATCCACAACTCTTAATCTTTTCAAATCATCTTTCCATTTTGTCTAGATATGTCGCCTTATGGTCATTGACCCTTGAAATGCATTAGAGTTATGAGTTAGTTCGATGTCCTTATTTACTAAATGAACAATACGCGAAGAAAATTTGGATCGATACATTTTCTTCCAATATGATTTTAAAATATTGTATGTATGCGAACTATTGTATACCATTTCATATATGTTCCTGAACCGTCCTCAGTAAATAGTTCCTCATATTTAGACCAAACCTTTTGGTTCTGAAATATCTGGATACCTTTTCTCTAAAATCCTCAAAGGATGAGTAATATCCTAGTATAATCAACTCTCTTTTTGCAATGTTCCAAATCTCTTCCAGTATCATAGACTCAGGAGAAGCTGTAGGAAGGTACACTGAAATAAGAGTATCCTTATTCTCTTCAAGGTAATCTTTCACTCGCTTGGATTCATAGTGAGGTGAAGCCTTACCCATGAAAAGATAGCATTTTTGAAATCTTGAATGGATTATCTTTAGAAAGTCAAGGAAGGTTTCGGTGTTGAATTTAGTATACTGTCTGAATAGCTGTTTTTGGTCCATGCTTATGGCTCCAAATAAACAGGAAAGCTCATGCGAACCTATGATCCTTACTACAGGTCTTTTCTTGGCATCAATCCAGACCCGTCTTACAAGTGAATCGTAAAAGAAGAAGGATTCGTCTAAAGAAACTATGGAAAAGTCTTTCTTTTCATGTTGGATATCCATAAGAATCTGGCGGGTCTTTTTTTAAATTCATCCTTTTCCTCTTTTGAAGCGGTGTTTACGTGTACTTTTCTTGGTACTTTCTGCTTAAAACCCCATTTTCTAACGATGTAATAAATGTAATTATGATGATACCTTATTCCACTTTCTCGTATTATCAACTCTTCAACCTGTTTTGTAGTCCAGCCAGTATTGCTTTCTTTTAGGATTTCTCTTATCTCGTATTCTACTTCTAATGGTAACTCTGGTCTTCTACCGCTTTTTGGCCTGTCCTTTAGACCTTCTATGCCTTCCTCTCTGTATCTTTTTAACCAGTGAGAAGCCCAGCCCTTGCTCTTATGAAGTGTTCTAGTCACATGAGCTGCAACCTTACCGTAATGCACAACATTAAGAACAAGTAGCATTCTTTCTTTCACTTTCACATTCTTTTCAGTTCTACAAGCCCTCTCAAACGATGCCTTGTATGTAACAGTCAAAGATATACAGAAAGAGAAGGTAATCCACCTAGCTATAAATATTTGTAGGAAATATGCAGATGGGGCTTATCTTGGTTTATGTAATTATCTTAATTGGTATAACAAAAGAAATTTTTAAATCGTCTTCTAGTCTGATATGCTACCTATTATAGAAATCATTCTTACTCTTGCATCTTCTTTTTCAATCTTTTATTCCACAAAGAGCTTGCAATAAACAGAAAAACGGTAATAAAGATCAGAACTATTTCTAATTGTAATAGGTTCAACAAAGTTAATGTTGCAAAAATCTCAATTATTACGATACCCATTATAGTTCCTACAATAAGTGCTAGAAAGAAAATCTTGATAATATCTTTTTTTGTGCTTTGTCGCCTAACTCAAACTATTTAGCTGGGATATAACCAATTTATCACT
>JAKDMR010000482.1 GCA_030452275.1 Candidatus Nitrosocosmicus sp.
AATAACAGGAGCTATATAGCTTATTTGAAAAGGAGTTATTCAACACACCAGAAAAATTTACTGGTAATACTAAGAATGTATGAGAAAGTTTATTAAACAATACTAGAAACAGTGCAGATAAAATCGCGTTTTTAGGATAATGTCCACCCAAAGTATTTCCAAGAAAGACATTAAATGGTAGTTCGTACATATCCACCGCTGTATCTAGATTTTTAGAAACAAAAATAGGGACAAATAAGTGATTTAACATTCTACAAGAAGAAAGAAATATTCAATATATTACACACCCTAGTAGAAATAAAGTGGGCAGAACATGATGCCGCACCCAAATAATGAACGCTACCCACAATATTTCTACAAAGTGGAGGGAATATGTGATGGATGTAATGATCTAGGTAATTTCTATATAGGATGCATTATATTTAGAATTTATCAAATATGCAAAATGTCAGTTGATATGGTATTTTCATCACATATCACATGTAAATCTAACTTATAGCGTATTATTGTCTCTCAGCGCAATTACAGGATGTTTATCTTTCTAAAAGAATATTCAAATATTATGCCAACAATGTCATCTAAATAAATGACAAAGATGAAATAAAATTAAAAATTAATTAGATACTATAAATAGGAACGTACAATGTATTACGAATTCAGTGGGCTTCGTATCCGTGATGTATTTGGGATCTGTAACGATATAAACAATATATTAGCAGGAACTTGAGATCCGATTTAAGAAATCACTATAGATAATCATTGAATCTTACAGTACTTATTCTATCTTTCATTTAATATTTGGTATGCAGATGATGTTTTGTTTGCTCTACTAGACATACTAGAACATGGGCATCTTCAAGCTAGGTCTTTTTCGAGTTAACAGGATTCGAAAAACACATACTCTAAATAATAGTACTATAATCATAACTTTGTAAAAGATTTGACTACAAACACAGAAAGACCTATTGGCGTAACAATCATAGCAATTTTAATAATAATAGGCGGAATATCCCTTATTGTCGGAGGAATATCCCTCATCGGACTAGGGGCACTCTTATCTATGTCTTCAGGAGAGATAATTCAAAGTAATGGCATTTCGACTGATGTGGCACAGCTTGCATCCCTGGGAATGATTCCATTAGCTCTGGGTGTGGTAATGTTGATCCTTGGAATTGCGTATTTAATAGTGTCATATGGTCTACTAAAGGGTAAAGACTGGGCCTGGGTTATTACAATAATAGTAGCTATAATTGGGCTCATTATTCAGATTATTTCAGCTATAATAGCTGGATCCATTACTTCCTCAGTCTTATATGGACTAGCCAGTCATATAGTAGGGATAATCATAAGTGGAATTATAATTTATTATATGTTTAGACCCCATGTGAAAGCATTTTATAGACAATAATTCACCATTTTTTTTATGGAAACTGACCGTATCTATAATTTTTAATTCGGCTCAAACAACAAGCTAATCAAATACTTTTGATTAAACAGAATTGTATTCTAGATGAGAAAATTCTTAAAACCACATTACTACAGAAATAGGGGATGCAATCCAGAAAATGGATCTACGGATTCCAAATATTTTGAACCAAAAAATCACCCTCCTCTTTGATTTCTGGAATTTCCACCTTTATTAGTTCAAAGTCTTCCACTTTTACAGATCCCACTGGACGCTTCTTTAGATAAACTTCATGACCTAATCTTTCATTTTTCAATTTACAGACACCTAGACGTCGACGATTCAAAAGAACTTTTTTGTTTTAAAAAATTGCGGCCTTGTTACTAAAATAATAAAAAATTTTTAAAAACAAGGAAATCTTCAATCAATATATAAGAGCACTGGGCTATTCAAAATAGAAAGGTTGACGCTAATGATGTTGGCCTTAACTATTACCATATCTATTATTCCATCTGCTTATGCACAGTCCAATAATGAAATATCCATTGTTTCGGATACATCAACTTTGGCTGATAAAGCATACGATCCAAATCCATTGACAATAAACCAAGACGATACGGTGACATGGACAAATAAAGATTTTGGAATTCATACGGTAACAGAGAACCAAGAATTATTTGGTTCAGAGGATCTGAGACCTGATCAAACTTTTGATCATACATTTGACTCATCTGGTACATATTATTATCATTGCAAGTTACATCCTACTATGACTGGAAAAATATTTGTGAACTAGTGCAATTTATTTGATTTCTAATATATTGGATTCTCTAGACCTGATTTATGATTATAGGGTAGAATTGTTAATTTGCGTAGAGTGACAATCATCTGATTAACCGAGCGGATAGATAAGATATTTGATATCTATAAGGATATAGAAAACCGTTTTCATAAAAAAAGGGAAATGATAAACTGAATCGACCAACCAT
>JAKDMR010000483.1 GCA_030452275.1 Candidatus Nitrosocosmicus sp.
TGATGAAGAAAAGAATAAATTAATATATTCTTGCTATTACTGCGAATTCAAAACAGAAATCAGAATAGACTATGAGAGACACATAGTTTTAAAGCACTCTGGAAGACCTGCTTATCCTGACATGGCTAGCATAACAAAAGAGGGATTAATACCGCAAGGAAAATCTTGGGAGAAGGTAAATTAATAACATGTCTAGAAAAGGTTCAAAGAATCTATCAGAATCTGAGCGTAAACTTATTTTGTCAATTATGAATGACTATGAAGTTTGTGCACTCCCAGACAAGAAGATGATTGAAATCTTATCTCAAAAGCTTGGTCGAGATATGAAGGATACATCGTATTATGCTCTTAAAAGCGAAGCTAAGAAAAATAGACAAACTTCAGAACAGTGGTTAGACAACTTTTGTAAGTATGGTGGGCTAGTGGAATTCTATAAACAGCGTTTTGATGAGTCATCGTTTATCCAGAAGGAGCTGTTAAAGTTGTATGCTGATGAAGCTACTAAGAAAGATACTGTAACAAAACAAAATAGGGTATTAATGGCGAAACTAGCAAAGACAATCTCTGATAACTCCAAAAATCTATCAGAGTTAGGAATGAGTCCTGTCATCTTAGCTAAATTGCAATCACTAATACCCCATGAGCTATTATTGAAAGGAGATCCATCCTATGTTGAAAACCACTTTAGGAACATGGATGATAACAAAAGAATTCTGTGGGCCGGAAAGTTGGATGGAAATAATAAAGATAACGATACCAAAGAAAAAGAAAATAGATTAGATCCATCTAAGATACCAACAGCTATATTGCCTCCTATAGATGAGGTCTCCTCAATTAACATCAAGTCCTCTAAAGAATCTAGCATAGAAAATGATGCTGATCAGGATGATCAAAGGGTATTTTAAACGTCTTTCAAGAAATATAATTCTCTTTTGACTGATAACGGTAGCCAGTTTAACAGAAAGAATTCAACGATGAGAAGATATTGCGACCAGTATCTGACAGGGAAACATATCTGGACATCAATACATCATTCACAGACTATGGGTAAACTTTCAAATGTTCAGAAAGGATTGAAAAGGTTTCTCATACACAGATTAGGAAATCACTGTACTGATAAAGAAAAGATTGACAGATGTATTGAAGTTTATACAGACTGGTATAACAACGCTAAAAGGATATCCACCACAAAATGTTATCCCGAAGAAAGATACTCGGGTCATAGAGATGATGGTTGGTACTTACGTTTTGTAAAAGCACTTAAACTAGAAAGTATACTCCCAGTACCAGTTGTTAGGGAGGGATGACATATATCCCTTGGTTCTACATGAACAGAGCCAACATATCAGTAGCTAAACTTAAATAAATGAATACTGTTTATACCGGAAATGTATAATAAAGTTATTCTGACTGTAATAGCAACATTGAGTATATTAGGGATATCTATTAGCCTACCCTCGTATGTAAATGCGATGAGTATTGTAAGTGAACGCTCTGCACTTCCCTGTCTACCTACGACTTATGGTTGTCTTCCATGTGATGATATCCTTACAGATGTTCCTTGTTACCCTAATGATTGTCCACCGTATAGACCATTTTGTGATATCTTTGGCGGTGGGATTGTCTTTAAGGATACAAGAAATATGATTAGTACACATGAATTCGCACCCTTCGGAAAGTTTGTACCCTCCAATTTGGGAGCACTACCTAAAACAATTCCTATAGCTGTTGAGATAAATGATACCCGATCTGGAACAGTACAAGAATTTAACGCAACTTCATTAACGCAATTACATCTAGAAATTGCTTCTCAGTATGCACAAACTAAAGATCCTGTGACAAAAAATGCATTGGTTGATGTTCTTCAAGTAGCCGAATCTATGCCTTTCTCTATCAATCCAATGATTATTGATGATGAGACCTCATCACCTTCAATCGCTGAAGCTAAAGCAGAAGATAATGATAGTGTAGATTTCAAAATTTTCATTAAGACTTCTGTAGATACAGATGGTACAGGAAAAATAGAGGCAGGTATTGAAATCACCTTCTAGAGTATAACTGCATTAAACATAATGATCTAATCATTATGTCTCATATTTTGTTTTTTTTCGAGCATTAGTCGATTGGATCTTTTAAATGAACTTTCTAACTTTCTATAGTGAATTATGATTCTGACTACATGAAAATCTTTGTCTGCAAATGCTGACAATAACTGGGCTAGGTTAAGTTTACATGCTCAGTATGAGAGCGATGTGGTGTGTCGAATAACTACTGTTCAAACAAGCTATATAGCTCCTTTTAGTAGAACATGTATTGCCTGATAACTCAAAACAGAATGAAAAAAGAAGAAACCAACAAAGAGAAAGATTAACTGGAGTGAATATAACGAGTCT
>JAKDMR010000484.1 GCA_030452275.1 Candidatus Nitrosocosmicus sp.
GGAACTAGTATGTTCTATGCGAAAGTATCTTAGAAGAATTGGATGTTGGCCAAAGCTGTGAGACTTAACTTAGCAGTCCAATATTTCTCTAATACCCGATGTGGTTTCATCCTCTGATTCTATTAAATTACAAACGAGTTGATCATTGTCACGGTCATTGTCCGTCAAGATATCTCTTATCTCGTTGGCCGAATCAATTGAATTTGTTACATCGAATGGATTCTGAATAATTCCTCTAAGTCACCTATTGTTCTGGGCTCTTCTTCTGGCGGTGGAGGTGTAGTTGGAGTCAACCCAATAACGGAAACGATATTTCCATTTTGATTTGCCACATAGACATTCTCATTACTTTCTTGTATTATATAACGCATCTATACACAAATCAAAGATGGTGAAAGAAGCTATAGCGAGATACTATCCAAGGATAACCTTGGTATTTCTTCCAACAAGGTCTCCAGAGCTAAATCTGATAGAGGTAAGATGGTTATGGATGCACAGACAGGCTATAAACAACTCTGTCTTTGAAGATGAACAGGATATAGGTAAAGCCGTATCAGATTGGACACGCTATTACAACAAAAAACACACAATCAAAACAAGCACAACTAGTTTACAGAATGAAGGTATGTGTCAGTTTACTTGACTCTTAACGAGAGTTTGAATGTAGCACGTCGACATGATCAGCATATCAGCAAGACTACTGCCTATAACATCCTAGCCAGATATTCGATAGGTGATGCAGAAGAAAAAAATGATCAAAGAATACAAATCATTTGAACGGAACAAGCCTGATGAATTGATATAGGTTGCTTAAAAGATTCAATGATACCAATACTAACTATGGAAGATGATCATTCAAGAAAGCTCTGGGCTGCAAGGCTGGAGGATGAAACAGACGACACTGTAATAGATGGTATGAAGTGCCTTTTACAACATAATCAGAAATATGGTTCTCTTTTGACTGACAACGGTATCCAGTTTAACAGAAAGAACTCAACGATGAGAAAATATTGTGACCAGTATCTGACAGGAAAACATATCTGGACATCAATACATCATCCACAGACTATGGGTAAGCTTTCAAATGCTCAGAAAGGACTGAAACGATTTTTAGTACACAGATTGGGAAGTCATTGTACCGATCATGAAAGCATCGACAGATGTATTCTAGCCTACGTTGATTGGTATAACAATGGGAAAAAGGTATCCACTACAAAATCCTATCCTGAAGAAAGATATTCTGGACAAAGAGATGAAGGTTGGTATATACGACTTGTAAAAACACTTAAGCTGGAACATATATTACCTGTACCAGTTGTTGAGAGGGGGCGACATATGTCCCTTGGTTCTACATATTAACCAGTTCTAATTACGCAAGAGATCTTATATATAATGCCAATAAAGAACTAAAGAAGAACAGATTAACGAATGAATAAGAGTCATTTTGCCATTATAATAGGGATTATAACGATGACATCAATTGTTGGATATTTAGCCATCACATCTTCGTTCCTTAGTTATGCCTTTAGTGAGTTAATGAAAAAATCAGTTTTAAGTAAAGACAGAGAAGAGAACATCCTAAAAACTTTAACAATTGCTAATATTAGTGGCAATAAGGTAGTCAACAATACTCTTCTTCAATTTAAAATGGCACCTGAATTTGTGAAAATTGGAGAAAGTATAAACACAAATGATAGTATACCAATAACCATCGCTTCGTTGAAAGGGAAAGTAGTACTTGTTAACTTTTGGACTTATAGTTGTATTAATGTTCTAAGGACTCTTCCATATCTTATCGACTGGGATACAAAATATTCTGATGATGGATTAGTCATAGTCGGAATTCATTCACCAGAATTTGAATTTGAAAAAAATACAGAAAATGTAAAATCTGCAGTACAAAGATACGGTATAAAGTATCCGGTCCTTCAGGATAATGCGTATGGTACCTGGAATGCATATGAGAACAACTACTGGCCTAGGATGTATCTTGTAGATGCTCAAGGATATATAAGATACGATAAAATTGGTGAGAGTGATTATGACCATACAGAAAAGATAATTCAGTCTCTTTTAAACGAAAGAAATGTCAATGAAGATATTAAAAATATAGATAATAATATTTTTTCTTATAACAACAATAGTAAAATAGTTAAAAATACTTCTAAAAGTAACGTTAATAGTTTTCTCTCACAACCTGTAGACTTTTCAAAAATCAATACACCTGAATTATATTTTGGAAATCAATCATCTCGTTCAGCAATAGGAAATCCAGAAGGTCTTCATTTGGGTCAGGCAATAAATTATTCCCTACCGTCATCCTTTTCATCTTCATCTTCATCTTCATCTTCATCTTCATCTTCATCTTCATCTTCATCTTCATCT
>JAKDMR010000485.1 GCA_030452275.1 Candidatus Nitrosocosmicus sp.
AATGAAGACTATGTTGTGAATTAAACATGACAAGCATCAAGACACTTCACTTATATAATAATTATAAAGATCTGAAAATGAAGGCGAGACAGATAATGGATAAGGACACCGTCTATTTCCCTGCTAAAAGAAAAAGAAGTAATCTTATGTTATTTTTATTAATGATGCAGATCAACTCTATTTGATTCAAGATGGTGGATATTAAAGATGTGACACTTGCGGGACATCATATAATCTTGCGTTCTCCCAGATCCGATGATTTAGAGGGATTATGTGATGCCGCCAATGATGGGGAAATTTGGAAAAATCAATTTGCTTTTTTTCCTAGTGTAAGTGAGATGTCTATCTATTTACAGAATCTAATAAAACATGACAATACGGTATTACCATTCGTAATAGTCGAAAAGAAATCAAACAGAATTATTGGAATGACGAGATTTCTTCATATGGATCATGAAAATCGTAGAGTTGAAATAGGACATACGTGGATTGCACAATCATTTCGTGGAACGGCTGTTAACACCGAAGCAAAGTTCTTGATACTACAATATGCATTTGAGAAACTACACTGCATAACAGTAGAGATTAGGGTAGATGTTCTCAACAAAGTATCCAGAAAAGCAATTGAAAGACTGGGAGCAAAACAAGATGGTATTCTACGAAAGCATGAAATAATGAAGAATGGGCGAATCGGAAATATAATATGTTATAGCATTATTAGTGAGGAATGGCCCGACATACGAGAAAGTCTCATGACTAGATTAAGTGGTTATAAAAGTAAACTTTATCATTTAATTTTCTATTTACTGATCTTTCCAATCGTCATTTGACTCGCCTCACCTCTTTATATGTTCCTACTATACTAAGTATGAAGATATTCTAACATTTAAGAAAAGTAAATAGTGTTCATAGAATCAACGTCTATTATGTTTACAGCCTACAGCTTGGTAATGTCTTTTAGTGCAATACCGACATACTTGTTTTTATCAAAAATTATTCAAATCGATATGAATAAAAGCTAAAACTATTAGGAATTAGATGAGGGTCATTGATAGTTAATATTACAATGTCTGATTAGCTTATCAGATGAAGTAGTATATTAAGAGAAAAAAATAGTTTGTTATTAACTATATGGCAAATCAGACGAAAGGTCGCTTAAGAATGACCGTGTTTCGCTTAAATCCTTGTCCCCTGTAGTCCATACAATTAGAGTTTGCGTGTCTCCTGTTCCCTCTTGTCCTCCTCTCAAATCTTTAAAGTCAAAAGTATTGTCGACTGTAATTCCTGCACTATTTATTTGTTGAATATAGTCATCAATATCTTGTGTTGGAACCATTAAAATTCCTACGGTGTCAATACTGCCTTAACTTGAATTTGAGGTAGATGGGCTAGATGGTGTTACTGGTAGTTGGATGTTACCTACGGTGACCGCGCCAGTCATTGTCACACCCGGGTCACCCTCTGCTTGGTAATCAAAGACACCAGGTTTGTTAAAAGTGGAGGGATTTGATGCCTGGCTATCAACGATTTCTCCGGTATTAAATAATGAAGTGGTTCCATCTGTATCCTTGACATCTATAGTACGTTCGTGACCTGCATCACCATTAAACCATTGAACGGTAGTTCCGGTGTTGACTACAGCATTTTCCGGGACAAAGTGTTGGTCCAAAAACCTGGCTTCATTATCCTCCCCAGCAGCATGATGACCTTCATTAGGAACAAGGATGACGAGATTTTTTATGTTGTTACCTAAAGTCATTGTTTTGGTGTTAAAAACACTTTCTGCACTAATATTTGGCTGTAATTCGACGTTACTAATGGTGTTATTAGATGAATCTACTTGTGCAAACGTATCCTGGGAGGAAACGTAAGAAATAGAGAGTAGTAATGCTATCATGCTAACAAAAGCTAGAAGTAGATGACATCATCTACTTTACTTTTAATATCCATTAGTAGAAAGGGCCCTGTTAGTTACATAAAACTAACTCTCATTCTAGAAAACGAGAATCATATAATAGTTTATTAATGAAAAGAGGATCTAGGTAAAAATATTTCCCCTTATGATGTTGGTTATTATAATATTTAGTAAGATGCATTAGTAAATTAAGGGATCCTGATTCAAGACCGGATTGGATTTATCTAAATCTTCATACTGTTACTTTGTTACCTTTTTTATGCTTTTGTTAACTAGTATATTCTTTTTAATTTCAATTGGTATCATTTGGGATTTAACGATAATGATAACATTAATTTCTCTATATTTGGGCAAGATGTTACTAAAAAAATTAGATTTATCTCTGAAGCACAGGGAATATTTTGATATATTAATTTTTTAATTTAATCCATTTATCTTTCGTATCTGGTTTCAAAATATTATTA
>JAKDMR010000054.1 GCA_030452275.1 Candidatus Nitrosocosmicus sp.
ATGATGATGGCTGGAAGTTACGACTAACGTGTTCTAATTACGCAAGAAGTCTTATGATAATAGTGGGAATATTCAAATTATCCCTCCGTTAATAAAATATCAAAGCGGGAGTCGCCCAGCTTGGCCAAAGGCGTAAGGTTGAGGGCCTTATCCCTTAGGGGTTCGTGGGTTCAAATCCCATCTCCCGCATGTGATATGACATTTTGATATAAATAGAGAAATGACTAGAAAACAGACATAAATTACATGAGATGAAAATAGTCATTAAATGAACATTATACCTGCCGTATCAGCACCAGAGTTCAAAGATATCAGGAATTGGAGCGACAATGTGACACATAGTATAAAGGATTTAAATGGTAAGGTAGTGCTTTTGGATTTTTGGACATATACTTGTATTTTTTGCTTAAGAACCATTCCAACAATAGAGAAGATCAAAGAGAAATACGCCGATAAAGGTTTGGAGGTATTTGGAATTCATTCAGCTGAGTATGAGTTTGCTAAAAATATTGATAACATCAGAATGGCAATAAAGGAGTTAGGATTGAACGAATATGTGACTGGATATGATACCAACAATAAGACTTGGGAAGTATATGGGAATTCATACTGGCCCAAGCACATATTGATTGATAGGGATGGGTTTGTTAGATACGAACATGCAGGGTACGGAACAATTGATGATTTTGAGGAAGCTTTGGCCGATTTGCTTGATCTCCCCTACTCGAATCCAAATTTGCTCCAGGATAAGAAAGATGGAAAATCGCCAGAATTAAAAGATGATTTAATCAATGGAAATAGCAAGGAACAGGAAAATAAAACTGAACAAAATAATGTGACCAAAATATACGGAATGCATTTTAGCGGCATGGCCCCTGAGATCTGCGTCGGGTACTCACGAATCAGAAGGTTTGGAAATAATCAAAAAGCTAAAATTGATGAATATAATGTGTTTACTGAACCTCAAACCGTGATGGATAATACTGTGTATTTAAGGGGCAAATGGAGATGGGATAAAGAGGGTATAAAGGCATCATTTGATCATAAGGAAAAACATCCCGCAATAATATTCAAGTACAATATGGCTTCAAATGCAAATGTGATAGTTGGTAGCACCGACGGTAAGTCTGCATTTGCAAATATAAAGCTAGATGGTGAATTTTTGACCGATGAACAATTAGGATATCATGGAAAAAGGGATAGTAACTCGAGTTTTTTTGAAATCACATGGCCACATATAATGAATTTAGTCAAGACACCTAGTCCTGAAATCCATGTGTTGGAAATATTGCCAAAGACAGAAAATTTTTATTTTTATACGTTTGTATTTGGTTAACACTTATTGATAATGACAGAAAGTAGAGATGCAGGGCCAGTAGAAAGACTAGATGAAAACAAACATGTATTTTTTAGTATGCTAGCACTACAATATGACAAATCAAAAAGACAATGATGCAATGAAAGTTAAAGAAGGTGACAAGCCTTTCGATTTTGAATATCAAGACTCAAAGGGTGCTAAATTCAAACTGTCAAATCTGTTAAGACAAAAAAAGATAGTGATCTACTTTTATCCAAAAGATTTTACACCTGGTTGCACCATAGAGGCTGAGGAATTTACTAAAGACCATGCTCTATTTGAACAACAGGGGATAGAAATAATTGGAATCAGTCCAGATTCTAACGATTCTCATACAAAGTTCAGAGAGAAAATGAATATCCCCTATATGCTTGCATCTGATCCTAACAATGAAATTTCGAAGGGATATGGAGTCTACGGACTCAAAAAATTTATGGGTAAGGAATACTATGGCGTAACGAGGTCAACATTTTTAGTTGATCGATCTGGAAGAATTTTCAAAATATTTGCAAGTGTCAAACCGAAAGGTCATAGCAAAGAAGTTCTGGAATTCTTTAAAGATCAATGACATGACACTTTCACTCAGCTGCTGACTCTGTCGCATCAAAACCATAAATGGACAGCAGGATCCTATTAATTTGGATTTCAGTAGCGTCAAATTGGATGAAATAATCCATCTTGAGATTTATGATATCTGTATTTTTTTTATTGAGAAGATAACTGACACTGTCGTCTTTATCTCTTTCACGATATTCATGTGTTAATTCAGAAACCTCTAACAGTATGGCATTGCCGTGTTTATTTAAGTCAGCTAGGACTTTGGAATTTATTTTAGGTTGAAGTAGTACATCGACCATCTTAGTTATGAACATAGTAATAAGCAGTCGCATCTTTTGAAATTTTAACTTAAAGATGTCGTGATCAGGTAATGTGGGAATATAATTACACAAAACAAATTGATACTCATCTAGATTCTTAGTTATAGCAAAAGAAATACCTATTCCGTCTATTTTACCTTTTAAAGCATTCACATTCCTGCAATTAAGCAATACCTTTCCTGATTGATCCTTCAGCAAGAGATTGCTAGACGATATGCCATCAGAAGCCAAAAATTTCTTGCAAGATGCCGTGGAAAAAACAGACTTAGAGACAAGCGAGTACATTGATTCAGTCAAAATTTCGGTCATATTAAGATGGTACTTATACTATTTAGAAATTCTGATAAACCTATTGACAAGAGGTGGAATAGATAATCTAGCAATTTTTAATGATTTGGATATTTTTACGAACAGAAATTTTGCCAAGGAATAAATCGAAGCTGGTAGTAACTAGGGATTACCCATCACTTCTAATTTTCATATCCTTGAATAATTAGGCGCTGTTAACTTTACGATAAATCTATAGCTTGAAGATGCCCTATTTCTGATATGTTTAGTAATAGAAACAGAACATCTTCAGGGTACATGGAATCTGGTCTCTATTTGTACTTTCTTGGATTATCAACCAGAGGTGTTTCTAAGGCATTATTCTTTTTACATAAGGTCAAAAGAAGCCACGTTACAATCTGGAAATGGATTCAAAAGTATCATCCTAAAAAGATATTATCGAAGAGAAAAAGGATTTCAGAATTCATAGTTGATGAAACCTTAGTTAGAATAGGTTCCGAATATATTTGGTTATGGATTATGATAGAACCAAAAAAACAAGGAAATTCTCGCACTTTTTTAGCTAATAAAACCAAAGAGAGGAACATGCTAATAGCAGAAAGGTTCATCTCAGGTTTAGTAAAGATTCATGGAAAGCATCCTCTATCAACCGACGGTGGTGGAACCTGGTACCCAATGGCTTGCAGGTTTCTTGGATTAGAACATCATATTCATTCCCCTTTGGAGAAAAGCATAATCGAAAGGACAATTCAATATATCAAGGATAGAACTGAAAGTTTCGATGATTACTTTCCTTGCAGGCTAAAGAATTGCAAACTAAAGCACGTACGGAACTGGTTGAAGCTTTTTGTCACTTATCATAACAAGGAGGTAATTTGCGCTTAAGTTAACAGCACCGAGAATTATATAAGACGGTTTATATGTTTCATCAAATTCTCATAGAGTATTATTTGGGATCCGACATAAATTTGATTTGCGATTGCCCCTGTCATAAAAAATACGGCGATAAATCAATTTGTCAAAAGTGTATTGAGAGACACAAAGGTTCCCCCTACTATAATATAATTAAAAAGTTCAACTAAATCAACTTATATGCGCTGTGTGCGTATTTTTATCCTTAAGAACCCTATAAAATTCAATTTAATTCACTAATAGACAAGACAAAATCATTGTTAGTAGCGCAATCACTGACCTGGAAATGAAAATAAATAAAACTTAAAAAACAATGAGAACAAAATATTTAACTAACTTGGCTTAAAACAGAGAATATTATGGTAGTAGACAATAAGGCAACAGTTTCATATATCAGGGTTTTAAAGGAAGACCTTGCGATTTTTCATATTAAACCAAACGAGGGCCAAGTCCCAGACTTTAAACCGGGTCAGTTTGTTACCTTGGGTTTAAATGTTCCTAATGAAGGTAAGGTGATAAGGAGAGCGTATTCGATAGCCTCACCTCCCGAACAAAAAAAACATTTTGAGCTAGTAGTGCGATGGGTTAAGAAACCACTGCCCGGACGGCTAACAACTCAGTTATTTGATAAAAAGGAGGGTGATGAAATTAATTGGGTTAGGCCCACCGGTATTTTTACAATTAATGAAAAAATGCCTGATGGTAGTCCAGATAATAGAAGATTAGTTTTGATCGGGGGTGGAACAGGTTTAGCTCCATTTATATCATACTCATTATACCTGAAAGCAAAAGGGACTAAAAGGCAAATCATAGTGCTTCACGGCGCAAGCTATGTCGATGAGCTAAGTTATAGAGAATTATTAACCGAGTTGGAGGAAGAAAGTTTAGAAAAAAACAGCAGTGTATGGAATTTTAGATATCGAGCAAGTATCAGCAGACCCCAGGAATGGTTTAATAGATCATGGAATGGACATAAAGGGAGAGTAGAAACCTTCTTACGTCCAAAACCTGGCCAGGATAAGTCACCGCTGGAAGAACTTGTGGGCGAGAAAATTACACCACAGAATACATCATTTTATGTGTGCGGATGGCAGGGTACAGTAGATGGAGTTTTAGATTCTCTAATACCAAAGGGCTTTGTAACAGAAAGGAACAAGAGAAGTGATGGTACATTTGACGTTAAATTTGAATCGTACGGATAAAATTTTTTTATAAAGTTTATTTAACCTACTTTCAAATAGTTAATTTAAATGAAATTTGAATTTGAAGAATTCGAAACCATCGAAGATGTTTTGATTTATTTGGTTTCTGTGGCTCCTTATATGAAACAAATCCTGCCTATTAGTTCATACAAGGGATATGTTTTTTCGATGGTCCCAATTACCCCATTGTCAGGAGAAACATTACTTATGATTTATACAAAGGGGAATCTTGAGCATGGAATGTACGAATTTGATATCTCTGCAAAAAAACATAAACTAGTCAATGTCATGGAGAGAGCTGATAAGAACTATTTTATTGTTATTACACCTAAGAGAGACACCATTGCTGATACAGCATTGAATCAAATTAGCTCGACATAATAGATTTTTTTTCTGTCCAAGGTTTTGTCCTTGGAATAACTATTATATTTTTCGTTCAAACCCAAGATATAAACTAAACATAAAATTAGAGTTTTTAAAGTAAACTCGTACTTTTTTATAATTTCGGAGGCATTGGAACGGTCACAGAACGGGGTCTTACATACTTTGCAACAATATCTTCAGCAGGTTTACCTTCAAATAACCCCTTAGACAGGCCACGTAAATATCTCATTATGGCCCAAGTTCCAAATTTTATTAGCATTGCCATAAATACCTTCATCGCTGGCCCGTACGATTTGTTACGAATAATTATAGGTATAATATCGCTTATTATCCTAAGATTATGTTGCCAGCATGTCCAGAAAAGAGCAAATTGTGATTCGTTCAAATTTCCAAAGTGCATAGAATTTTTCTCAGAAAAATCCTGATATAACAATGGAGCAACTAATCCCCTCATATTCATTTGTCTGAAATCCTGGATCAAATCAATGGTATATTGGGTCTCATCAGGAGTTTCATCGGGCCATCCAATTATTAATGTTAATGCAGGAAACCAATGATTTTGATTAAGTATTTTGCATCCCTCTCTTACAACTGATCCCCATTCTTCTGGTTGGAAAGGCCTCGTTTTTACTCCAAGGTGCTTTTTAACCATCCGTGGAGCGACAGTCTCTACTCCTAGGTTGGTGGCAAGCCAGCGACCATTGTTTTCCATATCATTAACCTGTGAAATATTTTTTATCAAATCAGGAGATGAAGCAACTGCGGATAATGTCATATGAGTGGTACCTACGAAATTAGCCCCTATGGATTTTAACCCCTTCCAGACGCCTAAAATTGCATCCTGATTTGGTATAAAGTCTTTGTTATCACACCCATAAAGTAGCATTTCATCGGACTGTAGCCAGATAGAATCGAATCCATATTTTATGTTTATCTTAGCTTCTTCCTGTAATCTTTCCAATGGAATATCCTTCTTAGATCTCTTATTGACGTCACAAAAGTCACAACCCCGTCCGCAACCTCTCATGGCTTCAATTAATGAGTTGATTGTGGGACCACGTATAACAGGAATATTCTCTATATTGCGTACAAAAGTATGGAGAAGTTCAGGGGCGTCTCCAGCTTCTAAGTCATGAAATAAATCTAATGCCAATTCATCTGCCTCACCTATCACCACGGTATCAATTCCATGAATCTTCATCCTTTCAGGTTTGGCTAATTCCCAAGACCCATTACCACCAACAACAACTTTAAAATCATATTTCTTTTTTAGTTGAATGATGGAAGCACACATTTTTTTAAATTTCATTGCCACATAAGATAATTTTTCAGGCGACATTGTGGTTGTAACTGGAGCCATTCCCAATGGGTCCATGACATTTATTCCAACAACCTTGGTTTGGGGTCCAATACATTTTTCCAACATTTCTGGATGAGCTAGAAATACCTCGCTCTTATCATACTCTCGAACTAATGCACTTTCAATACGACGCAAACCACATTGAGCGACTTTGATTTCCCCAGTATTCTTATCAGTCTCAACACTTGGGCAAAAAAGTTTATCAAAAACAAATTCCGGAACAAGTTCATATGGGCCACATGCTATGAACCCATAAAGAAAATTACCTCTATAGTTGGTCATCAAACTACGATCGGCAGTTAGTACAATTCTTTTACCAGCAACCATTTTTTAATCTATATCCGCTTCTATTAATATAACGTAGGTATAAAATTATTTTCATAGTATTTAGAGTATGCAGAGTAGGACTATAGCTTGCTAAATATGTGTTAATAAAGGCCTCTTCTTCTACCTTTTAGTATTATGGATTTCAGTTGACGGTGGTCAAGAAGGGAAAGTGAATCTTGATAAGTTGTCCATTTGAATCCTTCGTGTTCATTTGATATGGTGACTTCTCTTACTGGAGTTGTTGCAAAATAAAATTTCACTTCCTTCTCTGATCGAATTCCATCAGCTCTAAAGTATTTGTATTGAATTTTGCCGATGTATTGGTGTATATCTAAATCAACTATTCCAGTTTCTTCCTGCACTTCTCTTTGTAAAGTCTGAATTTCATTTTCCCCTTTTTCTTTATGACCTTGGGGAAATCCCCAAAATCCCCGTTTATTTCTCAAAAGTAAAAATTCTGAATGATCTCTATTATATTCAACAGATTGATATCTTATTATTGCACCCACTGATAGCTCTATCGTCACTCTTCTCTATCCCAATTACGTAGATTGTAAAGTAATAAATATAATACTGTTTCTATGGATTTTTTTCTACCTACAAGAGCTAAATGGATGTATTTATTGTAGAGTCTTAATAGAGCACTGGTATGGTTAGATGAACAATCAAATATCAAATTATCTTCCTAGTAAAGATAAAATCTTGAGATATTTGTTCTGAACCCAGGGGCCAATTTGCAATAAAAAAGTGCAGGAGCCGTTTGCAGAAGTCAAATACATTGTAACATGGCCAATTAGGTAGATAATATAATGCTCTTACGATCTATTCAATCCCCGCTTTATACAATTTATTTCAGCTTTAGTAATACGTGAAATATCCATCCTTCCTATCATAGACAATATCATAAGATTCGTTTATGGCTTTTATCTCGTATTAAATGATTTTTATAACCTTTATTTATCACCCTCATCAGTATCCACGGAAATAAAACCTTAATATTCTTTGAATAGATGCGTAATACACTTTAAAAACAGCGAAAGGCCTTGGTTAGTTCGACATGTTGTCAACTTCAACGCCATTTATGGACTCCTGAACGTTTCTGAACTTTCGTACGGTGGCCATTGATTACTATCGACCTTTAGAACGAATCATCATACAAAAAAGCATTCGGTTTAATTAAGCAGGAATGCTCTACTAATCTTGTTTGATACATGCTAGACATCCATGATATAACTTTGGAGCATAGTCATATAGTACTGCGTCCACCCGTATCTGATGATTTGAATGGTTTATGCAGGGCAGCAGCCGACGGAGAAATTTGGAAAAACCCATTCACAACATTCCCAAGCATTGAAGAAATGTCCATTTATTTACAGAATTTGATAAAACATGATAATACTAGTTTACCATTCATTATAGTCGACAAGCATTTGAAAATCATAGTTGGAACTACTAGATTTTTCAATATTGATCACCAAAATTATAGAGTAGAAATAGGTCACACCTGGATAGCAAAATCTTATCGTAGGACTAGTGTAAATACGGGGGCCAAGTTTTTGATGTTACAATATGCTTTTGAAAAGCTAAACTGTATAGCAGTAGAAATCAGAACCGATGTGCTAAATCAAGTATCAAGAAAAGCAATCGAAAGAATAGGTGGAAAGCAAGATGGAATATTGCGAAATCACAAAATAATGAGAAATGGAAGGATAAGAAATACGGTTTGCTATAGTATTATTAAAGAAGAATGGCCGGAAGTAAAAGAGAATTTTTTAGAAAAACTGAGAAACTAAGATAGAAATGATAGTCTCATCTGATTTGGAATATCATCCTATTCGAGAACTAGAAGGTTTATTATGGTTCAATTTTGAAATAGCTTTTTACTTTAACATATCTAATTCATGAAACAATCATTCTTATTCACGGATGATTTGATGAATCTATTATTTCATAGTAGTATTTCATCATATTTTCAACTAGATAGTTGAAAAATAATATTCAAAAGCTTCAATCAGAATAAGATCTTTATAAGGATAGTATTTTGACGACCTCTAATACGCTGTTACTGTAATTAAAAACAATTACAGGTAAACCTTAAAACGGTAAATAGAACTCAGGGAGGGTATTATTTATTATGTTAGTCTCCATAAAGATTCTAATACTGTTTTTTACAAGTAGGATAAAAACAGTCACTAATCGGCTTTAGCTGATGCATTACGTACAGGTATTTGAGACGGGGTCATAATTCCTAACAAATATAGCTTGTCTCATAGAGTATCATATTTTAGTTGAAACAGATACTATCTACAATACCAGCCAATTATGATTCATCATCAATCCTAATTGGCATTTTGTATCTTGTTGGGCTGATTGATTGATTGGTCATGTAATTCTGTAAGACGCCGTAGTAGGGGTAGACCTTTTGTATATTCGCCCACCATCATCATACGATGCATTATCGTTCGTATCCATTTGGTTTCGACTTGATTCAAACAGGTCACTGCACCATTTTCTGTGCTCGGATCTACCATATAACAGAAGGATAGTGAAAGCCTGTGGTTTGTCTTTATCGTATCTACCGAGCAGATGAACATTTGATAGGAGATTGAAAACTATCTATCGATATCAGAGAAAGAATATCCATAATGGGAAACCTGTTTGCTTCTGAAGGTCTGGTCAGGCCACACGTGGTTGCAACAGACAGCACACTTTTAAAATCAAATGGTCGTGTCTGGCATGTATCATCGATGAAAGAGGGAATAATACCTTTCAGGAATTGACACTGATGTAAGGTGGGGTTTTAGTCATACCAGAGGATGGCTATTTGGATACAAACTTCACCTGGTATGTAAACTGATCCATCTTCTATTATTGTACCCCTTTCAGCTGATGTTACAACAGCCAATGTATCTGACAAACCTGTTTATCCAGATGTGATATCCTATCTATCTCCAGAAAGATTAAAGAAAATTCATTTCATGGTAGCAGACCCCGGATGTGATGATAAGAAACTGTATGATCTAAGCATGGCTAAAGGATTTCAGCTTGTCTGT
>JAKDMR010000486.1 GCA_030452275.1 Candidatus Nitrosocosmicus sp.
GTTAGATTTATTACAAAAGAATTAGCAATGATAGTTGAATCCTTAACCATTGGGATAATCATAGGGGTATGTGGACTTGTGACTTGGTTAGTAAAGAATAAGTTTCAACCAGAAATTGAACGTGACATACAACAACGTGAGCAAAAGACTTTGAAATGTGCTCGAGAAATAAGAAAAAACCCGTAGAAATAATTACTACTTTATTACAATAGCATATTCAGGGGGTTATTGAATATCAATCCATGGTTAAAATTTTTTTGGCCTGATTCAGCTTTTCAAATAATTCTTTGATGAACAAATCGGCAAACTTGTCAAAATCAATCGTTCCAAATTGCTTCTTATATTCTTCTTTGCGTTTATCATATTCGTCTTCAAGCCATAGAAAATCTGCTTCTTTCAATCTTACAATGAATCTATTAGTTTTAGCTTTGGATTCAAATACATTTATCATAAAAATTCCTGCAAATTGGGTAAAATTTTTTAATTTATATTTTCTCAAATATTCTTCTTTGTGAATTTCATAGTTTTCTTTTAGCCATGTTTTTACATCCATTCTAATTGTCAACGAGGTGTAAACTCCTGAAAAGTCTAATTTCAGATTATGCATTTCAACAGAATAATGACCACGTTTGATTTCATTCATCATAATTATTAGTGCACTTGGAAGAAACATTCCTGGGTAGTATTCATCTGTGGAATTCTGTAATTTGTTTAATACAGATGGTTTTAGTCCAATAGTTGCATATCCCTTCGTAGGCATCATCTTTATTCACCTTGGTATGCTTATTAACTTATTTTGAATGACGCTAAAAAAATAAATGGTGAATTATTTTTCGCTAGTTGGAGGTACATAATTCTTCAGGTCTTCACCATTGACAACATCTTCCTCAGGAGGTACATAGTCCACAACTCCAAATCGCTTGTATCCTGGATCCTTCTTCTGAGTAAGCAATGCTACGATTATGAAAAGAACAAACGATACTATGGGTGGTATAAAAGTGTCTATTCCTGCATACACTGGTGGAGTAATATAATACAATACCAATCTTAGGCTGGAGCCTACCACAATTGATGTGATTGCAGCCGGCCAGTTTGCCTTCTTCCAAAATAGACCTAATGTGAGTGGAGCCCATAACCCTGCAAATACTATATCAAATGCAAGTATTAAATAAATTCCTGGACGGGGGATTGCTGCTCCGAGGAGAAGACCAGATAGCATTACTGGTATCGTTGCACATCGAGTCACTATAAGCAACTTTTTATCCGTTATTCCGGTTTTTTTGAACAATGATCTAAGGATATCTCTTTGAATCAAGTTTCGCGCTATAACACTTGAGATCGCAAGAAGACCACCGTTAGCAGTTGACATAGACGCGCCTAAAACTCCCATAAGTAATGCAGCTCCTATTGGAAACGGAAGTAAGTTGATAGCAAGTAGAGGATACACTGTATATGGATCTTCTATGTTTGGTAACATGTATAATGCAATTATTCCCATCATACTAGTAGGCACAATAATTGAAATTGTTAAAATCCCGGCCATGAATGCACCCCTTCGAGCTGTCTTGCCATCTCTTGCTGAAAATACTCTTTCCATAAAATCAAGTGCTACCACATCACCAAGGCCCAATGCTATAATTCCTGCCCAATTTACCAAAGCACCGTTTTTAGGATCAGTTAACCCAGATAAATCCAAATAGCTCTCTGGCGTGGCAGACAGAATAGTTCCCAAATCCACTCCTCCAAATCCAAATGCAAAATACAGGAATGCAGCCCAGAATGCTCCGATAGTTAAGTAAACTTGGAAAATATCTGTATATGCAGAAGAAAATAACCCCCCCGCAAACGTATATATCAATACCGCCAATGAAACAATTAGCATACCCCAGAAAAGTGGAATATGCAAAACTGTGGACAGTATAAATCCACCTGCTGCAAAATTCCCTGCGACTAATATTATGAAACTTAAAGATAAAAGTACGGATGACATCCCCTCGGCACCAACACCGTATCTTCTATAATAAAAATCTGGGAGGGTAAGCATGGACATTCTGTTTACCCTTTTTGCATAGAAAACTCCTGTTATTATTAAAGTAGTTGCCAATCCAATAGGTATCGCAGCTCCAGCCCAAAAACCAAATTGATAAACCAGGGCCACGTTACCTAGGGAAGAGTTACCATCGATTGATTGAGCTGAAAGCATGGTCCCTACAAATATTAATGGTAGGCTCTTTCCTGCAACCATGTATCTTTTGCTACTTTTTTTTATCATCAAGGAAGTTAATACTCCCACAGACAATACCAGTCCCATGAACGAAAGAACTGCAATACCATAAGCATCTATGAAAACCAATGTTATTGGTATTTAGTTAGT
>JAKDMR010000487.1 GCA_030452275.1 Candidatus Nitrosocosmicus sp.
CCTCCAAAGTGTCTCTTAAAATTGACCAAAAACTGTCCAGCTGGTATGGGGTACAGTTCAAAACAAGTGACTTTTTCACTGGAACATCAAAATATGTCAGTCCATTTTCTCTCTGATGAAAACATGTTATCATTTTGGTTGATCCTTGTCAAATGTACCCTACCCTGCTTCTCCATGGCTTAGCCTCTTTTTTGCGGTTGTCTTGTTGATTTTCCTATCTCATCATGATATGATCCTTTGAGTCCTGCTTTGATATAGGATTCATCACCTATAATACCATCAAGTTTAGTAGTAGAGTATTGACGATAACCTTTCCATAACTGTTCTGATAAATCTATAACATCTTGGATACGGTACCACTACCTCAAGCGATGTCTCTCTTGTAGAACATCCAGGCCATAGTACAAAAAACAGATACAATGCCAAGAACCATATTTTCAATGGTGTATGTGAATAATGAAATACAGCCTGTTTTATCATTGAACCACCTTTTTTACACTTACAAAAGTATTTTTGATAGGAACGGTACTGACCATCCTCTTCTTTATGTTGTAGGATTCACAACGTGGACATTCCACTCGACCTTTATCCCATCTGACATTTCTAGGCAAATTTGAACACCAACTTTCATCAGGAAGCGATGAGGTAGTTAACGTAAACACATCATAAATTCGTGCTATCTTGCTTAAAGCTTGGCTGAAACATTTGTCAATATGAGCGAATACATTTATCAAGAGACCAAAATCAATATCCTGGTACAAACTCTAATCAGGAAAAGGCGCTGAAGATAGCATCTATATCTAAATAAAGCGCACATCTCCAAACTTGAGGATTTCGAACTAATCAAACGAGGATATAAACTATACATTTTTAAGAAAGGAAAAAAGGCAATAAAGAATAATGGGGAGAAAGACATTGGATATTAAAGGAGAAATGCAGCAACAATCTAGCTCAAATCATAAAATGTATTCTTTCGAGATCGTGTGTAGGGAACAAATAAATCTCAGAATTGTTTTGTAATGGTACCGTATTCCTGTTGTATAACTATCTATAGATAGTGAATTGGGTAACAATGGCAACAGATACTTCAATGAAAATACCAAATTTCATTGTCTGTAATAAGACCAATTGATACTTCTTTGATGATCTGAATTGATTCAGATTTGGAAAAGGTTTGTTTGGATTTGTTTAAGCTTTAAATATTCATTTATTCGCTACAGATATGTGAACGAAATACAAATCGGCAAAAATAAAATCGGGAAAGAGGATGAATGTTTTATTATTGCCGAGGCTGCATCGAATCACGAACAAAATAAACAAAATGCTTTTAAGTTAATCGAAACAGCAGCCGGCGCAGAAGCGGACTCTGTTAAATTTCAGTTATTTAAAGCTTCTACGTTGTACTCAAAATTTGTAGATAGTAGTACATATGAGGAAACCAGTAGGTTACAATTACCTATTGACTGGATTCCGGAACTCCGTGACAAATGTTCTTCACATGATATAACTTTTTTAGCAACTCCGTTTGATATTGAATCAATTGACTATTTGGCAAGGATCGATATTCCTGCGATTAAATGGGCTTCAGGAGACCTCGACAACATAGGGTTTCTATCATATGCAGCCAAACTCTCTAAACCTATGTTAATAGCCACTGGAATGTCTAGCATTGCAGATGTAGAGTTGGCAGTCAAAACAGTCACCAGTGAAGGTAATAGAAATATTGCGCTCTTACATTGTATATCTAATTATCCTACCAAATTCCAAGACGCTAATCTACGGATGATGGACACTTTGAGAGAGGTGTTTGAGTATCCCATTGGATACTCAGATCACACTCTTGGAATTTCTGTCTCAATTGCTGCGGTCGCTAGAGGTGCAAAAATTATTGAAAAACATTTTACTTTGGATAAAAATATAAATAGTCCTGATCACCCATTTTCCATTCATCCTACTGATCTTAAGCTATTAGTAAAATCTATAAGAGAGGTAGCTTCTTCATTAGGAACAAAACATAAAAGTATAATACCGAGCGAAAAAAAATTTGCTTCCTATGGCAAAAGGAGTATTGTCGCTGATAATTATATTAAGAAGGGCACTAAGATTACTTCAGAATTGATAAATTATAAAAGACCCGGCACTGGCATCTCACCTAAATACATTCAATATGTTTTAGGAAGAGTGACTGAGAAGGACATAAGTAAAGATGAAATTATTACTTGGAATCATCTTGTATGATCATTTTTTTGTTTGAAAGCATTTATATCAAAAGATGGTAGCTCTTGACATCCAAATTCGACGTTATATTACAAGCACGATTAGGGTCCTCGAGATATAAAAATAAAATTATTAAGGAAATCTTTCG
>JAKDMR010000488.1 GCA_030452275.1 Candidatus Nitrosocosmicus sp.
AGTGGAATAACCATGTGGTTTATAGTTGGTCCTATGATGCTTTTGTATTTCATTGGAATAGCTATAATTCGAGTAGACTCAAATTTCAAAATATAATTAGATTAAGTTACCGATTGATGATGATCAAGATTAAATCAGGCATAATGTGACAAGAGAAGAGAAGAAAAGTGCGGTTAATTAGAGGTTTTATATAAACTAGTTTATTTTAAAAAATAAAAATAAAAAAATAGGTTATTGGACCTTAATGTTTGTATCTTGGTATACCAAGAAGTTAAACAATAAAGGTTGTTCACTGTTTGCTACTGGCCAAGGAGTAGATTGAGACCCTTCTGGTTCTTCTATTTCTTCCATAGTTTCATCTCTTGGTTCAGGAATGCTTACGGGATAGTCTATTGGAGGAGAATTATCCAAAGATTGGTCAGTTGAAAGTGGGGTAAACGATTGGGCTTCTTCTGCAGTAAGGGAACCTACGCCTGGTAATTCGGTATCATCAGGGATGTTGATTGCAAACAGAAATACAAAGTTAGGTGATAATGCTTCATCTCTTAAGTTTTGATAAAAGGCTTGTTCATCCATTACATGTCCAACCATTACATGAGTAAACACATCTTCTGCTACCACAGTGTTATTTCCATTTGTAATGTCTGTAACTTTTGCATGTCCATATAGGAATGCCAAGTTAGAAAGCTGAGGTACATCTGATCTGTCTATATTAGAGGCTCCATGCTGTATTTGATTAAAGCCCACGTTGTTTGTCGTAGCTGCAAATTGAGGTTGTTCTGTAGGTAGAGATGCACTAGGGCTATTCCAGTTCACATCTGTTAATGTGATTTTATATTCATGACCTGTTATCTGGTGAGGTCCGTAAGTTATTGGAGAAGTATAAGTTGCTTCGTAGCTTGTTAAATTGTCAGCATTTGCTTTATCAAATGTACCAACGAATTTTGCACTCTCCCCAGCTGAAATACCACATGTTAATACATCTGCACAAGTAAAGTTATCAAATGGGAACAGACCACCTGGACCAAATACGTTTGATAGTCCAGCTGCTGGTTCAAAAAGAGCTTCTGAAGCCCTGACCTTTATCAAGGTGCTATTGTCATTTGGCTGAGGTAATGAGGTAACTCCATATGCTAACTGATTAAAGCTATTTTCAGGATTAGATAATAGCGAACCAGGTGATAAGAATAACAATGTGGGTGTAATTGTTAAAACAAGTCCAATAAAGAAAATTCTTGATACTTGCTTGTTATCTCCTTTAGGTTTAGTCGTATTGTGATTATGAATTAGATTACTACTGCTGTTGTTATTGTCTTTTATCGACATAGTTCATGCTTATGAAAAAAAATATTTAAGCAAATTCCCAAATTACACCTAAATTATACCAAAATTACACCTAAATTTACACACTTCAAGTACTATTACTAGTAGACTTTTATCCTACAGCCTTAATAATATAGTGTCATAGAAGGTGAATTCAACTGATTCTGATTCCACTAAAAACAACAATAAAGATAATGAAAAGGATATTCATAACGACAACGATGAAAAAGATGATAGAATCAGCGATGCCGGATTCAACAATAGTAAAGACAATAATGAAAATAAAAAAATTAATTTAAATGAGGAAAGAAAACCAGTCGACCCCCGGTTTAAGAGGCTGTTATGGTCAATGATAGTAAGTACTAGAGGTGGAATAAACAGAGCCAAAATCATAAATTTCTTGACAGAAAGTCCATCAAATGCCAACCAACTGTCTACCCAGTTAAAAATGGATTATAAAACAATAATTCATCATCTAGAGGTATTAAAGAAAAATGGACTAGTTGTTACAGAAAATGAAGAATCTTATGGTGCAACATATTTTATATCACCTTTAATGGAAAAAAACTATTCAGCATTTAAGGAGATTAGGGACAAAATTGGGAAAAAGTAAATTAGACTATGCTACAGTAGTAGGTTCAATAAACAAATGGATTTCATGATTGCAGCAGCGGTTGCTGCTATTCTTAACATTGGATTGCTTGGAACAATTATAGCTATTTACGTACAAAATACAAGGTTAATAAAATCATATTTTACATATGGATTAATAACCATAGCATCTGCGTTTATGATTCAGAACATTGTGATAGTTATCTTTTGGTTTAATCTATACACGGCTGGACCTTCAATAAAGGCTGTTGTGGATGCAGCAGCGCCTTACTTGTTTATTATTAATTTAGCTCAAACCGTCGGATTAGCTGTGATGGTGTGGATAAATGCCAGATAGAGAAAAACTAAGAAGTAGATATAATGCAATTATAAACAAAAAATATTTAACCTGCAATTTTTGATTTTTATTACGTTTTATACAC
>JAKDMR010000489.1 GCA_030452275.1 Candidatus Nitrosocosmicus sp.
GATGATGGCTGGAAGTTACGACTAACGTGTTCTAATTACGCAAGAAGTCTTATCTCTAGTTGCATATCAATGGTGAATTAGTCAAGTTTTGAGTGCCTCCTGAGACTCATAGGAACGAATGTTGTATTTAAAATTCGGCCAGAAATTAGAATAAGGTAAACGATCTGAATGGCAGTAAAAACCTTTATATAAAAATTTTGCTACGCTATACTCGTTTATCGAGTAACAGAATATTGAAGTATTATTTTCCCCGTATTTTTAGTATACTTGTTGAAGTATTTCTGGTAACCTCCGTAACTGGGAATAGTTTGTTAGTCGGGACTATATCAGTCCAAGAAGCGGCCGGTCAGGAGACAGAACCGATATGTAACCAAATTACTCAGGCTAGCGACGAAATAGAAAATGATCTAAAGAAATAAGGAGAAATTATCCGGAATGAAATCAAGGAACAGTTCGGATTTGAAAATGTACAATCAAACTTAACCCATGCTTACCAGTTTTCATTCGCCGGAGATTTGAAATCGGCGAATTCTACCCTTGAATCTGCTGAAAGTATATTAGAAGATAGCATCAATTCCATGTTGAGGTCAGGCCAGCAATTGATATCTGTTTTCCAAAATCAATCTATTTTACTTGAAGACGATACAAGAGATAGTCTAAAAACATTTGTAGGATCTTTATCAAATCTAAGCGTTTCAGCGAGCCAAATTCAGTCACAGATGTCTTGGCCTCAGGATCAATAAGAAACTGGGTACACCTCTTCATCATCAACATAAATCTTTTTACGAATGGAAATGAGATCAATTGTTTTGTGATTTTCATCCAATGTATTATGGATTTGTTTTTAAAAAACTATGAAATGATCAATATCAATATACTCATGGCCCAAATTGCTGTTTTTAATATCAATCCTATAGCTTATAGTCCCCATTTTGTCCTTTTTCTTTGTTCCTGTTCTTTTTTGTACTTCTCTTTTAAAATATTTTTGACTAGAGGTAGAGGAAAAATCCCCTTAGGTATAATTATCGTCGAGTCATTTATTTTTTTGGAATTAAGTGAGTTTATTGCCAACTGCTTAATTAGGCCTAGTGTATAAGTAACAAAAATATTGAAAGATTTTGTGGTATTTGGAATAGTTGAGACGATAGCAGATGCAATAATGCTGTTTGTTACACGTTCATATATTTGATGGTATTCACTAGAATTAATTACAGTATTAGCATTTTCTTGAGAAAATATCCTTTCAAAATTTTCCTCAAAATACAAACTATTAGGTTGTTGTAGATTGTCTCTTATTACAAACGATAGCTCAGCGTATTTAGGATCAATTTTTTGTGGTGAATCAACAAATTCTGGTGATTTTGCAAAATCTGATGCAATGTTCATCGTAGCATTCCGATCTCTAAAAGAATTAGCCTTCCTGAGGGCTATAATGAATCTATTAGATTCTATATCTGGAAGATGAATTGGGATTACTCTAGAATTATCCTTCTGTACTCTTTTTGGAGGTCTGACAATAGCAAAACGAAAAACTTCAGAGTCTAAAACTAGCTCAACTCCATACGAACTGAACCGGATACCTAGATATTAACTAAATCGTTTATGAGACATAGTATTTCCATGTAGAACCAAGGGACATATGTTATCCCCTCAGAGCAACTGGTACTGGTAGTATGCCTTCTAGCTTAAGTGCTTTTACAAAGCATTCATATACCAACCATCATCTATTTGACCAGAGTAACTTCCTTCAGGTTAGCATCTTGTAGATATTTTCTTTCCGTTATTGTACCAATAGGTATAAGTTAGAATACATCTGTCAATGCTTTCATGATCAGTAAAATGACTTCCCAATATGTGCATCAGAAATCTTTTCAGCTATGACTCTATTTCGACAAAAAGAAGAAAATGAATTATCAGAGAGAAAAGAACCATATCTACAGTCACTGGTTCGCATGAGAAAACGAGTGTGTAAGGAACATTATCTTTCGATGGTAAACAGCTATTCAGACAGTACGAGAAATTTGATAGTCAGTCCTTTATAAAATACCTACAACAAGTAAAAAAGAAATTCTATAAATTTATCATTTTTTTAGACAGAGCAACTCAACACAGATCGAAGAAGGAGGAAGAGTACTTTCAACAGAATTTGGAAACGATAAAAGTGGAGTATTTTCCTGTTGGCTAAGCTGAACATAACGCTGTTGAAGAATGCTGGAGACAGGATAAAGACAACATGCTATCAAACTACTACTCTAGTTTCTCACAGATTAAACAAGCAATCTCTAACTATACCAATTAGCACAAGTATGCTAAACAGTTTACAATTGTGATTAACAATAAAT
>JAKDMR010000490.1 GCA_030452275.1 Candidatus Nitrosocosmicus sp.
GGCATAATGGTGCCACCTTAGGCGGGTACAACGCTTACATGGCTTTTAATCCTACCACGGAGAGGGGTATCGTTATATTGTGTAGTACCGACCTTGCGGATATCAATATAACAACTATTAGCTTCAGTCAGAATGATGAGCTTTCATCTTTGATATGGAGTTTGCTCAATTAATAAGCGCGTGATTAGAGCAAATTCCATCATTATTTCATAATTTTAATTCTTATGGGATTTGGTGGTAAAACAATGTGACGATCCTGATGGAGGAGCTGGAGAAAAAAAACGTTATTGGATAGGGATATTTTCGTGAAATTCTATCTAGAGAGCGGTATGCCAACCTGCTCTCGAGTACCAAGAACCCTGGCTCTATTATCAATATCTACCAGGGATGCGAAAATGTCATCAAGAGATAATTTTTCATTTTAGAATAATTATAAAATTGACTAGTGGATAAGTGGATATTACTAAAATGTATAACCTGACTCATGCGAATATCCTCATGATTTCCACCGAGCTAGCTACCCATTTATAGTAACGCTTATGGAATCTCCTAGACCTATGTCTGATAAATTATGTTATTACTGCGATAATTCTGGCAGTCTCCATCATAATTATTAATGGGAATGGAAAAAGGAAAAGAACAAACGAAAAAATTCTTAATTTCCAGAGCATAAAATGTTACTAAACTGCTTTCAAAGATTATTTTAATGGTTAATTATTTAGTCAAAACAACGGAATTATTCGCCTAAGTGAACAGAGCCGATTATTGAATGTAGCGTGGGATGAAGAATCATTATATAATATATAAAAAGATTATACCGCATTTTATATAATCTAACTGAACATGCAAATTGAACCCTTTTTTTACTAATATCCAAAAAGATCGATTCAATTGAGATTAAAAAATGACATAAATAAGGAAATCCACCATATAGTATTACATGGAATATTCTTGGCAAAAAACAGATACTGGGCTAACTACAAGGATTATAATTTGCTTTGCAATCCTGACAATTTTGTATCTGGGTTTTATTACAATTTTATACTACTTAGGATTAGGCTTTTTTCCAATTGTCATTATATCTGGTGCTTTTATTTTGGGTCAATGGTTTTTCTCCGATAAAATAGTTCTTTGGAGTACTGGTGCAAAAATTGTTCCGAAGGATCAGTACCCAGTTTTGCATGAAATTATAGAACGAATAGTTTCTACAAATGGTATGCACAAGCCTAAAATCGCTGTAATGAATAGCCGAGTTCCAAATGCATTTGCCACAGGAAAAGGACAACGTAGTTCGGTCGTAGCTGTTACCACTAGTCTAGTAGATATGTTGGATTATGATGAATTGGAGGGAGTTTTAGCCCATGAATTAACACATATTAAGAATCGTGATGTATTGGTTATTACTTTAGCGAGCTTGTTTTCCACAATCGCATGGCAGGTAATGCAATTTGGTTATTTTGGAGGATTATTTAATATGGGTAGGGATCGAAATAACGGGGCCGCGTTCTTAATTATAATATTAGTGGCTTTTTTGACTTGGATAGTAAGTTTTATGATTATTAGGGCCATCTCAAGATATAGAGAATTCTCTGCAGACAGAGGATCCGCTCAAATGACCGGTAAGCCTGCCAAATTGGCCAATGCATTGATGAAAATAAGCGGATCTATGAATAAAGTACCCACCAAAGATTTACGACATGTCGAAGGATATAATGCATTCTTTATCGTGCCCGCATTTTCTGGGAAGAGTCTTGCTAACCTTTTTGCCACCCATCCTCCAATAGAGAAACGAATTGAAAGATTGTTAAATATGGAGAGATCCATGTATTGAGGTTTTTTAAAAAGTTACTGGATAGGGGAGAGTCGACTTTGAGAATGGATGATTCTGAAGCGATATTTGCTATGACATCTGCTAGTTTGTTACTGGAAGAAAAGTTAAACATAAAATTTGCTAACGCGGGTTCACTTTGTATCAAGATAATCCATGGAAGTCATTTCAGAAATACCATTAGAGATTGCGAAAATTTGCTAAATGTATCTAAGGAAGAATTCAATTTCAATTACAAAATCTTTAAGGATACATTCGGTTATTTGTGGTTCATAATAATAGGGCATGATATGACTATAAAATATAATAGTATCACAAACATTGCTGCTGCAATATCTTCTTTAGGTGATGTTATAGAAGAAAATGGCTTTACTTTGCAAATTCTATCTGTGATATTTAAGTTTGAATTTTTAAAAAATGATTATAATAGGTTTGAGAATATCGTTAATTCTGATGAATATTTGAACGCCAGTTCTGATAAATCAAAGAATATACAACAAAATATAAACTTGAT
>JAKDMR010000491.1 GCA_030452275.1 Candidatus Nitrosocosmicus sp.
TTTGATAAATCTTTCAAATAGATTTTTTGTAGTCACAGAATATAATGGTAGTGATAAACTAGTAGATAATTCAATAGTTTCTAAATTTGATAATATGGTTGAAATCGACCTGCTAAACAATAATATCGTCAATAAAAATTAGAAAATCACAGAAGCAGAGTTTGTAATAAAAACCGAATCTGTCAATAATAAATCTAATAGCATAATTTTATCTCCAAACAAAGTTGCACATTTGAATGGAATAAATTTACTTAACCGGGATGTAGTACGAAAGTCCTAATTCCTTCCTTGTGACTTTTGGATACTTATTGAAAAAATTAGAGTGTATGTGCGTTGGTGAACGTTATGAGAAGGTTAGAAAGCTGTATTTTATCATTCTCTTTCCGTTCCTAAATCGTGTCTTCACAATCTGCAATCCTTGCTTGCGCTTATAGCAATTGAGCAAAATTATTGTGTCTCCTTTTAGACAATACTAAAGCATCAAGAATCATGATTTTGATTGAGATAAATACTTAATATGAAGGACCCATAGTAACATAAGTCAGAAATGCAAATTTTAAAATATTTAGTTGATCAATCTATTCAAAACATCCGAGTAGAGATGCAGATATCACTTAGGTGACTACGACCTTAACGATATTGAAACGAATCCAAATTATCAAATCAATAAAGTAACAAAACTGTTTGCTTCAATATCTAAAAGTCTGAATGGATTTTTCGGTTACAACATTGAGAGCGCTAGGTATACTAGATCTCACAGTGGATTGTATCAGATAAACTATATTCAGCAACAAAGAAATACCACAAGGTTTGGCTCCCTCTGTTACGATATGCATCTCTTTTTTGAATCCATAGTTAAACGAAAAATAGGTGGAAAAAATAATTTCAAAAATGATCTATTTAAATAAATCAAAGGCAGATGTTTGGTGATCACTAAAATTTTGTATTGTATGCTTGTGGCCCGGATGGAAAAATAGTTGGACCTTCAGGGACAACCTCAGTAAATTACTTAGACGATTGAAAGCGACGCAATGAGGAATTACAAGGATGGCGATATGACTGAGAAGCAAGATAGTTATTATTTGGACAGAACCAAAGCATATTAAGAAAAATGATTTGTTATTGTCGATTCGTTAAGCAGTATGTATATTTCTCTAAAATAAAAATGGTCTAATGTGCTTCATGATTATGCTTATCTAATTCTTCAACGGTTTCAAAAGCAGCTCCACATCTGCAGTCGAATTTCTTTTTATTTTCTTCTGACATCACAATAGATTGCATAACAAAGTATTTAATAATAATATGAACAATAAAAATCGTCATGATCTAACATTTTGATCCTTTATTTATAAGATGCGGGCATTTATGATCATATTTGATATTTTTTCTACTCGTTTTGGTGTATGTGCTGGCGATTAAGTAAATCTAACAGCAAAATAAAGATCATAGAATCAACCTCTGATTCGGATAAGACTAAAGCATATAACTATGCCGAAACCCTTTGAATTGACTATATTGGAGGGATCCTCTTTTAAAATTAATGGAGGGATGAGAAGCGTGAAGATGGATGATATAGAAATCCAATATTGTAGCATGGCAATCCCATTAAAAAGCATCCTGAATACCCTATTCCTAATCCCGGATGTTTATTCAATATTAGACGATTATCTAGGTTATTTAAAAGGAAGTTGCCTGAGTCGAAAACCAATTTGGTTTATGGAAAATTAACTTCTTCTTCTTAGTATCAATGTTGATTGGAACAATATTATTAACTTTGCAATCGACTCAAACTTTCGGATATTCTTGCTGGTCTCTAGAGGAGGACTTAAGCACGGAACAGGTATCAGAAAATTGTGCGTACTATGATATAATTCTTATATCCCAATATGATAGATAGTATTACTCGATGGATTCTCGTAAATATCATATCTGCAGAGACTGTGGTCACATGAGGATTTCTCACAAATACATTTCAAAACAATCAAAAGACCATCATTGCTACTTATGTACATGCACAAGATTCTTTGGCTACGACAAAGATTAAGCATTTGTTTTTTGTTCTTTCTAAAAAGAATGATTTGTTGATCGATAGGAGGACCAATCAAAAAAAACCATATCTTTAAAATTATTCTGGGGATAATTTGGATAGAGCGAGATACAAGTTGGCAAGAATCAAAAAGCTAATTTAAATGCTTAGAATTGGCACTTGGGATAGTTGGAACACTAGAATATTTTACTAATTAAGTACTAAAATGAGTGGTGTGTAGAATAACTACTGTTCAAACAAGCTATATAGCTCCTGTTATTAGGATAGACATTGTCTGATAACTCCA
>JAKDMR010000055.1 GCA_030452275.1 Candidatus Nitrosocosmicus sp.
TCGGGTGTATGACAATCAATTCATTAAGAAATATAATAAACTATTAAACCATGTAACTGACATCCAAACTAAAGAAAAAATAACAATGTTAAAGGAAGTAAACTTACTTTTAGAAATTAATAAAAATCTAATCCAAAGTAATTATTGAATCACTATTGCTTGTTCTAGTGGTTCAACTGTTTTGTTTCTTGCCCTCAATTTTGCTTTATATTTTAAGTTTCTTGGTTTAGTTCTTAGCCTATATCCACAGCATGGACACCATAAACCATCCCATTTTATGAAAATTTCACAAATTTGACATCGCTTTTGACCGCTTGCGTAACGGCCCGATCCCACCGGCTTTTGAGCTTTATGTCTGATACAAATACCTTTACAAGTCATTCTTGAAAACCATATCAATGTCGGCGATCTCACTTATAAACTTATATAAGCTTCAATAGATATTTATAACTAAATAAAAAATGGAGTTGATGTATTCTAACTAGTCACTGTTATATTCTTTGGTTGAAATAGCTCATGCATAGTCAAGTATTCATCCAGTTTCATCCTTATATCACCGTCCGTCGTGTCATCCATGCCAGAAAACCCTGCTTTAAAACTAATTTTATTTCCCGAAATGTTTACAGCTGAAACTTCCATATCTGCATAAACATTCCCCATTTCATTAACCCATTCTTGTGCTTCGTTCGTATCAAATCCCTCTGCTTCTATATTCACATTAAACATCTTGGTCACATTATACCACTGTTTTTTTTTTATTTAGGATATTAATAAAGATGACGTATTGGAATGTATTTAGCATAATGATTTATTTTCACTTCTTTTCCTCAAATCCCCAATATTTCATCAAGTCTTTTTCAAACTTTGAGGCCTGGTCCTCACTTAGAGGGTCGCCGCAATTTTTGCAGGAAGGGACTACCTTCATTCCGTATAATTTAAAATCCACATCATAAAAGTGAATTTTTGCGCAATTACACATTTTATGGGTTCATATAGGCGGTTTGCTAATTTATCTCTTCTTACTTCTTTACAATAATAAACGAATTTCTAGTAAACATTTAAAGAGTAATTAATCTTAATTATAGGATACAAATGAATAGAAAAAAAACGGTAAATAAAATAACAGTATTTTTTCTAATAACTATGCTTGGGGTATCAGCCATGCAGGTCAATCAACTGATTGGAATGGCTTTTGCTCAATCAGAAAACTGGTATGTAGGCAAAGGTGTAAAGCCAGATACATATTATACTTATGAAATTAGAAATACAGATACTAATCAAGGACAACCTTTTACGATGAATATTTATTTCAAAGAATATAATGAAACGGGCAAATATTGGGTAGCTCCTACATTCGTAGTTGATAAGGGCAAGGTGCTCAATGGGACATTACATTTAAGCAATCTGGATTTGACAGCTTTGGGATCCTCTCCAATTCCTCCAGAGATGAATGAATACAGAGCGGCTTATTCAACCTCACTTACTTGGCTGGCCTCCTTTGTTCCTCAACCCGGCCAATCATTGAGTGCAGTTGCATGGGGGAAAATAGGGTCAATAGGTGGTCCACAAATTGGACCGTCAGGAAATGCCAAAGTAACTACATCGGCTGGAACATTTGATACCACTGTTATAAGTTATACAAAAGGAGCTACTAGTAATATATACATTAATAGCAATATGCCTATTCCAGTCAAAGCTGAAACCTTTGCTGACGTTACAACTGGTGTTGCTCCAATCCAGTATGCCTATGAATTAAAGGCAACTGGGACAGGAAAACCACCAATACCTGAAACTCAAGTTGAAATTCCGGTCCCACCGTTGAGTCTTCTGACACCCCGAGGAACCTATAACATTCAATTATTATGGGAACCTGTGGAAATTAAAGCAGGAAATGATACCAATTTTGGAGTTATATTTAGCGATGACAGGAACAATATTGCTGAAAGAATTACGTACGGATATACGGTATTGGATGCAAATAGAACGGTTGTTGACGAATTCACAAATCAAAGAGCAGACGATGGAATAGGACAATTTACCTATACATTTGACACCCCCGGTCAGAAATATCTTCAGGTTATTGTAGAATCTGAAACTGGAGAAAGTCTAGGTATGTTTGTAGAATCTGTAACATTCTTGCTGGGTGTTCAATAACCCAATTTTTTTAATATTAGCATTCATTCAGTCTTTTTTTATTCTCTGCTGATAAACATTTGATAATAGCCAATTGCAAAATTTTTCTATATCCTCATCTATTTTGGTCCAAAGATGAAAAGAACCCGGCAATAAATCAATGCGCGAATTATTTGACTCTGAATCTTTAAAATTTATTTTTAGTCCTTCCTTTCCCTCATACATGTAGGCATCAATTATTTGGACGTTCCTTGAGAGTCCCTTCGTTGCCTGAAGTTTTATTAGATCTCGTCCAATTGGAAAAGTTTTTCTAAACTTATCAAATATGAAACTCATGTTTTCAGTCCCATAGTGTTTGATGTCACCTATCTTTGTACGATCTGGAAAATGAATTTCCATGACTAGACCATACCTTGACCCTACGAATTTTGATAATTCGTTTAACTTGTAGTATGCAAGTGTAGGGTTCTGAATAACAGCTTTCTGAAAAAAAGGCATGTTTGCATCGATATTATTCTTGAATTCAAGCAACAGGTTAGTAAATTCATCCACAAGTATGTTGAAATTAAAGTTTAATAAATAAGTTAATTGACTAAACTATACCTTATAATGTTTGCATCCGATAGAGATTCTGAAAGAGCCACCAGCATAGAAGATTACCAGAACACATGTACCGAGTTCATACAAGATATAAGCAAAGACTACCGGGATTGGGTAGAGAGATATCAGCTTCCAAAAGACCAGGAGGATCAAAGAAATAAAGAGATCGATGATATTGTAAAAAAAACAAACGAGTGGATATTTAAGTTTGGAAACACCATAAAAAAGATTGATATAATTATGAATGATGGGATCAACAAGATGGCTGAGACTACTGCAGGATATCCATTTCAAATAGATGTATCTAGTAGCAGTCAAAAAAGATATATAATTCATGAAAAAAAATCCATAAAACTAAATCTAAGGTCTTATCCGCGTCAGATGAGAAGGGTTAGGGTTTGTAACTATGATAAGGACAATATTTTCTTATTATCTTCTAGTAATAAATTAGATATAAAATACAGCAAGACTAGTTTTGAGCCTTCGGATCTTCTCGATGAATTTATCGTAATTAACCCAATTCAATTCGATAATGACGAGGTAATTTCAATAACTATCAAAGTAGAGGAATTAGAGAATGAGGTAGTTAAAGAAAGCCGCGGTTATACCACACTTTTAATAACAAGATAATAAAAATTGGTCAACTAAGAACCTATCTTCAAATTCTTTTCACAAATCCCCCGTAAACATTCGATGGCTGACAAGATGGCCAAATAACTTGTTTTAGGATTGTCAGGACTGGGCATGTTATCAACCTTGATTTGAAAGCTTCCGAATTTCCACTTGACCTGAATCTCGTGCTGATTGTTTATTATTTTCGGATCTACGACTATTATGACCCTAGTTTTTTCAAATCCGATCCCTGCCAGGCTAACCAACGCTGAGATGTTTATATTTGAAGGAAATTCCTTGATTGCGTTAATAGCGTTACCATTAAAAATAACTTGCTTTTCTTTGATAGTATCGATATCGATACCATTATTGGAAAAATATGGGGCACCCTTTAGTGATTTGTTACTTTTTGTGGTTACGATAGAAACCTCATCTATATAGTCTTTCACGCTACGAATAATGTCGGCTCCACCAATTGCCCCCGACGGAAGAAAAACATTGTTATCGCTATTGGCCAATAACTGAATAATAATTTCATAAAATGTAGGATCAGAAAATGCACCCATACTCATTATCATAATATCCTTCCGTTGTTTCAGTATTGTAGCCATGTAGGTACGAGCTGCTTTAACAGACGCGGCCTCAATGACAAGATTGACATTTCGATAATCATTTGATGTAATAAGTTCATTAAAGTCATTGAACGTGCTAGAGGGTTTGTATTGTAAATCATTATGCAAGGATTCTAGCTTCATAGAATCTGTATCGAATAAGATAGATAGATTACAGTTTGAAATTTTCTTAGTGTCAATACTAAGCGCTATCTCACGTCCGATGGCACCGCAACCTATTATTGCAACTTTTGTATCCAACTTTCATTTATGATAAAAAAAAATCATTTATAATCATTTATCTTCTAGACTGCGCCTTTTGAAGTCCCTTTAGGTATTTATCTAATCCGACTTCTTCTAATTTTGCGTTCTTTAGCTTCAGATCCTCTTTCATTTTTTCTTTGAATTGATTCATCTTCCTTTGCAAATATGGTTGAGAAATAGATAGGATTGAACAAGCTAAAATACCGGCATTCTTTGCTCCGTTAATTGCAACTGTTGCAACAGGTATACCTGGTGGCATTTGGATTATGGAATAGAGTGAGTCGATACCATTAAGAGGATTTGTTGAATTGTTAATAGGTACTCCGATCACGGGTATAGAAGTCATTGAGGCAACCATGCCTGGTAGGTGCGCAGAGCCTCCTGCGCCACTGATTATGACCTTGATACCACGTGATTGAGCAGTTTGAGAATATTCAACCATTTCAACAGGCGTGCGATGAGCAGAGACTATCTTTACTTCATACGAGATTTCAAACTCATTTAGTACTCGAGCAGCTTCCTTCATTATTGGCAGATCCGAATCACTACCCATAATTATTCCAACAATCGGTGAGACACTTTTTTTCAAACTAACAGGTTCTTTAAGCTCCGGATGGTCTCCTGACTTATTCTTGGTACTATTATTAATTAAATTAGATTTCGACAAAGAATATACATAATCTTTAAACTAGTGGAATTTGAATTTTTAGATCTGAAACGATGGTTCTCTAACTTTGAGAAGCTCTTCCACGTTGCACTTAATTAAGAGAGGATCTGTGTTATTTGATACAATCGTCACATGACCAAGTTTTCTATTTGGTTTCGTTTCCAGTTTACCATATACATGAATTTTAGCTCCCGGAATAGTAAATAATTCATCAATCCCCGTAATTTCATAAGGACCAGTATAATTGTCTGGTCCAAGAATATTAATCATAATTGCATTTGATAGTAATATTGGTTGAAGAATTGGATAATCAAGGATTGCTCTAATGTGTTGCTCAAATTGAGAAATTGAACAGGCTTCAATAGAATAATGGCCGGAATTATGAGGTCTTGGAGCGATTTCGTTTATCGATACGTGGTCATCCTCATCGACGAACATTTCTATTCCAAAAATACCAGATCCCTTCAGAGATTTCGTAGTCTTTATTGCCAAATCTATTGCTTTTCTCTCAGTTTCTTTACTGATCCTAGCAGGAATTATGGAAGTTTTGAGAATATGATTCTCATGAATATTCTCAGCTATGGGAAAGTAAGATATAGCGCCCGATAAATTTCTGGCGACCATAATGGAAATTTCTTTTTTAAAATTCACAAACTTTTCTACCATGCATTGACGTCCTGAAAAGTAGTTCAGGGCTTTGGTTATTTCATCTTTTGATCTAATCAGAAAATTTCCGCGACCGTCGTATGAATCTTCACATGCCTTTAATAATACTGGGAATCCTGAGTTTGAACAATATTGCATCACTTGTTTTTCGCTTGACACGAGTTCAAAGTCCGGGACCGTAATCATATTTTCTCTCAAAAATTTCTTTTGACGATACTTATTTTGAATGATGGAGAGTGTTTTTGGTGACGGATGGACCAGGAATCCGGAATCTTCTAGATTATTAAGGGCAGTGGCATTTGCTAATTCGATTTCATAGGTTATAATATCGACCTCTTTTGACAATTCATAAATTTTTTGCTTGTCAGAGAAGTCGCCTATGATTAGTTTATCTGCTAAACTTGAAGCAGGACAATCCTTGCTGGGATCTAGTATGACTATCTTCATAAACATGCGTTTTGCCTCAAAAGCCATCATCTTTCCAAGCTGTCCCCCCCCAACTATACCTAATCTGATCGGTTTTCTAATAGAAAACTTGTCTTTGAATAATGTCAACTAACTGACCCAGTAAGACTGCCTTGGACTAAATATAATATAGACATAACTATCTAATATCTCGATTTATTTCACAAATATTTTTATCGCCTGTGGCGGACAGACATTTTCGCAAGCTAAACAAAAAATACAATCTTTTTCTCTAGCCATAAATGGTTTCCTTTCTGATGCTGGATGTCCTGGTGTATCTAGCCATTCATAAACATTTACAGGGCATGCATCAATACATGCTCCATCTGAAATACAAATGTCAAAATCAACGCATACATCAGTACCCCAGATCCCAAGTTGTCCAGGTGCATCATATGGACCCCATACTTGAATTCCTTGGAACTTCCCTGCAGGTTGTCTCTTTGACTTAAAGCCGGTATCTATAGGTCCTTCTGCTGCTTGGTAGTCAGTTCCACTGCCTGTCAGTTGAATTGTTGTATTCTCAGATAATTTCGCTGTATTAGATGCAGGAATAGAAGCAGGCACAGCAACCGCTTGATTCTCATTTAAATTCTCGCCTGATGGTTTACCTGCTGTTGTAGTTACAGATGGGTTTACTAATGACTTCTTATCTTCTTTAAGATTCTTTTGAACATTTGCCAAAGGAGTGATTGATTCTAATTTTTTTATTGAATCGGCCTGACTCAATTTTTGGATTTTTTGGTAGTAAGTAATCAGCTTTTGTCCTATCTTGGTATTCCGGATTATGTTATCTATAATTATTTTAGCATTGTGATCAGCCTTTTGTCTATAATTTCTTATCCAATATAGGTCACCAAATGTCTCTAAAGGCTTTATCTGATAAATAATGTCCAATACCTCACCGATGACTATTTCAACTGTTACGTAAAGCTCTGCAGATTGCTCTGTATTTGTGTATATATCAAAACCTTTTTCAATCCACTTAGAGGTGACAAAAATTCTGTCGGCATAAGTGTCTAAAACATATCCGTGAGTTTTAAGTTCGCTCACAATTCCACTAACCTCCGACTGTCCAACGATGTCTATAGGCAACCTATATATTCCTAGCTTGGCGCTATGAGTTGGATAAATACCTCGCTTTGCAACTTCAGAAAGCATTACCCAGACCTTATCTGATAGCAAGAGGGACATTGAATATAAATACTTTTTACCCAGGTTATTAAAACTTATGCATGCTTAAATGAACTAATCTATAAATCGTCTGGACAGGTCATTTCCCTTATTTCATTATATTTTTTTTCCATTCTTTCTGCAATAGTAGTAACGAAATCCAAATCGTATTTAGATTTCGGATAAAACCACCGCTTTACAACCTTATGGCCCGTTCCTTCCATATCATAAATCATACCTCTTTCAGAAATCACTGTACTATTTTCATCAGTTATTGTATCCTTAACTTCTAAGCCACGCTTAGTTTTGTCGACCAATATCAGAAATTGAGAATCTTCAAAGATAAAATAGAATTTCCCTTTCTTGATCGATTTAGGTTCAGAATTCGAAACAGCAATTTTCGCAGACATCAAATACTTGACTCCTTAATTATTTTTCAATAGGATTTCCTATCATATTTCCCCATTCAGTCCAAGAGCCGTCATAGTTTCTGACTGATGGATAGCCCAACAAATATTTCAGTACAAACCAAGTATGGGATGAACGTTCCCCAATTCTGCAGTAGCAAATTATTTGTTTATCGGGTGTAATGCCCTGCTTTCCGTATAAAGTCTCCAAATCTTCTACGGATTTAAATGTCCCATCATCGTTAATTGCTTGAAGCCACGGTATATTTTTAGCACCTGGAATATGTCCACCTCTCTGAGCATGCTCCATTGGATATTCTGGGGGTGCGGTTATTTCACCATTGAATTCTTTTGTAGACCTAACGTCAACTAATCCGACCTCCTGCTTCATAAACGACCGCTTGACATCATCAAGATAGGCTCTTACACCTTCATCAGGAGCCGCTGCAACATAATTTGAAGGATTTGGATCGGGTTCATCCTTAGTATATGGCCGATTTTCATTTTCCCATTTTTTTCTTCCACCGTTCATTATTCTAATTTTCTTGTGACCAAAATATTTGAAGACCCAGAAAGCGAAAGCAGCAAACCAGTTGTTGAAATCACCGTATAGGATCAACTCATCATCTGGTCTTACTCCTAAACGGGACATTAACTGTTCAAATTGGTGTTTATTAATAATATCTCGAGTAGATGAATCGTTAATATCCCGTCTCCACCAAACCATGTGAGAGGTTGGTAAGTGGCCCTCCTTGTAGGCATTTTCTACGTCGTAATCAACTTCTAAGATTTTAATTTTATCATTATTGAGATTATCGTTAACCCAATCGGTTTCACAAAGCACATCTTGATTGGCGTACTGTTTGGTCATGAGTATTTTATGAAGTTAAACTATATAACATATTTGTCTTCCAGCATGAACGTTGCAAAGAGGATATTAAAAACAATAAAATAGTACGAGAAAATATGTTTGAGTAAAACAGGCTAAATGGGCCGGTAGTTTAGTCTGGTAGAATACCTGCCTTGCATGCAATTAGCAGAGGATACGTAGGTGGTCGTGGGTTCAAATCCCACCCGGTCCACATCTATAATGGTGTTAAAATACGGAACTGATGCTTTGTCGCCTAATTATGAAAATCGTTTTTTATAGACTCTTTTTATTACACCATATCACGAAATCCGTTAATCGTCAACAATATTTTTGACCAAAAATGTCAGATGATGGAGAGAAAATTGAATTAGGATACAAAGCAGAACTGACAGTAATACTAATATAGCTATGGCATATGAATTAATAGATCTGGACCCTTTCTTATTATATAAACGCAATCAGGTCAAGAGAGTCCAGAGAAAAGTAATGCGTATATAGTATGTTGAGACAAATTCGTACATGAAATTAAACAAGAATGCGGTTTGTATCAGTATATTGTTGATTTTTGGAACAACTATTGGTGGTCTGCTGGCTTTAGGACCCTCTCAAATCGTCTGGGCTTCTATTGTGGAAGGATCCAATACTTCTAACTTCAGTCAAGAAGGAGCTGGTGGATGCAATCCATATGATTGTCAGGAAGCGGTAAATCACATCAATGAAGCAAAATCTTCTCTACAGAATGGCGATACAGAAGGAGCGCAAAAGCACCTTGATTTGGCTAAACAGTCGTTAGGTTGCAATCCAATTACTGATCCTAGATGTTAAATCCAATCTTCCTGTGACATGGAACCTAGTTGTTACCACAATCTCTTAATCGACCTGTAGTATCAACTAACACTTTTGAGAATCATATCTCTTGGAGTATTGTGTTTAATTCATTACTTTTGATCGGATCTGTGCAGTAGAAGATGATATTTGATTCAGTTATTTAGTCAGCGAGACTTCAGTGGTTTATAGTGGCGGGTATCATCAGATAGGTCAATCTCTTTTACTTGAATGCAATCAATTGAAGTGTTAAGAAAATTTACCCCCAGGTCACATCTTTTTTTCTATAAATAAAAACTTTCCAT
>JAKDMR010000492.1 GCA_030452275.1 Candidatus Nitrosocosmicus sp.
TATGAGGAACTATTTACTGAGGACGGTTTAAGAATATATGTTAAATGGTATATAATGTTGTTAGTGTATATGCTCAATCAAGCCAAAATATAGAACAAGGAGATCATTCAAAATCTCATGAAATCCAGATGGGGGTTGAGGAATTAAGCAATGATAGAATAGCTTATAAAATGAATAATTATTTAGTACGAGATCTCGTCGATAACAGCACCACTGATATAACCTCTAAATATGACAACCGAATCCTGTTACCGGGACCTACCATTGTAGCCAACGAAGGAGATAAAGTCAAGATAACGTTGGTAAATGAAATGGGATGGGGTTATCCAAGTGTTCACACTCATGGCGCTCATTATAAAATAACTAGTGATGGAACCCTAAAAGAATTAAACAAGGTTTCTGATCAAGCTGCTGCCTCTAATCAAACATACACCTATGAATGGAATGCAGGAAATGGAACTGCAGGGTCATGGCCATTTCATGATCATACTATAGGTAAAAATGTTCTAGGAAAGAGCATGGACGGTCTTGAAACTATGGGTCTTTTTTCTAGCATCATTATAAACCCTTCTGTTGGGAAAGTAAACGCTCTAGTGGATGGAATCCCAACACAAGTCGATCTTAATGATATTGATAAAGATTTCATCTTGTTTGTAAATGACGATGTTTTTTGGGCAAGTGAAATAGATTATACAAAAGGTGGAAAGCATACTCAGTTAGGAATTAATCCAACATTAACTGCTGATAATAATAGCATAGTTAGATTTAATATTCAGTCAATTGGAAACGAATTTCATAATTTCACTATGGATAACGTCCAATGGCTTAAACCTGGAACAAACACCGTAGTCAATTCTCATATAATCGGACCGCTTGCGAATCATGCTTTTACTATCAAAGCAGATTCAAACGCTACTTACTATGATAATTCAAAAATCAACCTCCTGGGAGGCATGAAAGGGAATTTCGTTGTATCAGATGATATTGACAACCACGGCATTGTTCAACCAGAAGATACCAATAGTATTTAGATGATAATGATGTTTAAAATTTTCAACCAAACCAGGAAATGGCAAGTCAAAAAGACCAATATCCTCTCTGTAGTTGTTGCATCGCTGATTTTAACCTCTGTCTTAATATCATCTGGAATGATTCAGGGCACTAATGCATTCACTCCAATTCCCCAGACGGCAAATAATGATGGTAAGATTTTTGACACGTTATCTTCCGACATTTCATCAAATATAGTGATCTTGCAACAATTCCTGGACCTGCTATTGTTATCAACGATGGAGATAAAGTACAAGTTGCAGTACAACAATTGGATGGTAACACAACACAGGAAGATTTTGTGGCACCTCATTCTGGAACCTTTGTATACCAGGATGACGAACTCGGTGATAGAGGATTATACGGAGGAGTGATTGTGAATCCAAAGAATGGAATGACAGAAGCACTTGTAAATGGAAAAATAACTACCATCCCACTTGATGAAATTGATAAAGATGTTTTGTTGTTTATGGTGGGATCAACTTTTTGGGGAATGGAGATTGGTAAAAATGGCACTCAAACCTCGCTATGGACTAATCCAGTGCCGGTAGCACAGGAGAATCAGAAAATTCGTTTCCATGTGATAGGTATCGGACCATCGTCAAACCCTAACGGTCATTCTCATACATTCCATCTTCACGCTCACAGATGGGTCGATCCTGGTACGAGTAATATCATTGATGTAAAAGAGATACATCCTGGAACTAGCCATGTCTTTGTGGTAGATGCAGGTGACGGTGTAGGACCAGGAGACTGGCAGTTTCACTGTCACGTATTCGCCCATATGGAGGCAGGTATGATGTCAACCTTTAAAGTACTTACTGCAAATACAACTTTAACCGAAGATACAACAACTCAACCTAGTATTCCTGGGGCTTCTCCTTACCACAATTTCGCAACGTTTTCTGTCAATGATGAGCCAGGAAAATGGTTTAAGAATCTAAAAGGAGATATATCAAATACCGGAAGTGAATCACTAGCGATAATTAACAAATCAGGAACGGTTAATTTCATGATGGATGGCACTAATGGAGTTCACACTATTACAAGCATTATTTATCCCAAAAATGCTACCCACATGCCATTTAGCCTGATGATGGCTTACAAGGGAGGAGTCATAGTCAAGCTGGACGATCCTGGTCTGTATGTATTTGCGTGCAGCCTTCATCCATTCATGCTTGCTGCTGTTATAGTTGACGATCCAAATACCAAAGGTTTGGATCTTGGTGGTGTGTAGAATAACTCCTTTTCAAATAAGCTATATAGCTCCTGTTATTAGGA
>JAKDMR010000493.1 GCA_030452275.1 Candidatus Nitrosocosmicus sp.
AAATCAGGTATAATACCAATAGATAATACCAATAGATAATACCAATAGATAATACCAATTATATTGAAGGAAATTTATCCATTGCATATATTCCTAATAACGGTAGTTCAAACAGAATAGTTATTTTTTGCTCATGGTAGCGGTAGTAGCAGGCATAGTTTAAGAAATAAATTTGTTGTAAATAGAATAAACATGGAAGGAATTTCAACTCTACTGGTAGATCTTTTAACCAAAGAAGAAGAAAAAATAGACGACTTTACACGAGAACATAGATTCAACATTCCTCTTTTAACAGACAGATTAATGATAGTCACAAAATATATTTTGAATATTAGCAATCAAACTACAACAAAGAAAGATTATACTACTAACTCCTTCAAAAGAATAGGGTTTTTTGGAGCTAGTACTGGGGCTGCAGCATGTTTGATTGCTGCTGATGGGCCATTATCGGATAAAATTTTCGCTATTGTATCACGTGGTGGCAGAGTCGATTTGGCCACAAAACATACATCATTAAAAAAAATAACTTGTCCCTGTTTATTCATAGTTGGTGAGTATGACTCTGACCTAATAGAATGGAATAGCCAAGTTAAGGATCTGCACATTCTCGATGTAAAAGAAAAACAAATGATAATCATACCTGGTGCTACACATCTATTTGAAGAAGAAGGAAAGTTAGAAGAGGTGGCCAAGTATTCTACTGCTTGGTTTATGAAATATTTGTAAGTGATATTTGGAGGATGATTTCTAATAGAAGTCAATACAGTTATAGCTATTCTTTTAAAATAATAATTTGACTGATATCAAATAACATTTATACTCCAGTTGGAAATGTTTCTGGTAGATCTCTGTCTTCTGAAGACTTGATATAAAGAGGGAATAAAGCATTAGTGTTATCTATAAATATTAACGCGTCATATCTTGAAGAAAGTATTGTGGGAACGTAATTACCATATCGTTCGTAAACAGGATTATAAACTACGCCAATTGCTCTTTGACCTCTATTTTTGCCGTATTCTTTATCCGATGTATCATCCTGCATATCCTCCATTCCCATTACTGTATTCTCTAGCCTTTGGTCAAATACAATTATCTTATCTGTTTGCTTCTTATCGTGCTGCATGTACTCGATATTATGTAATATACTATCCCAACTTCCTTCAATTGCTGAAGGAAGTTTCATAATCTCCATATTTGCACCCCATTCTCTGGCAGCTATAACAGTACCATTATACGTGCTAAATCCAATCAGTACTGTGTTTTTTTGACCTTTTTTCGCTCTAACGAGTTGTCCAAGGTTAATCATTCCAGAACGTTTCATATCTGTGAATCTTGCATCGCCAATGTGGGTATTATGAGCCCAGACGATTGCTTTAGGTATTCTTTTCTTATTGTTTTCTTTTTGATAAAAATCCATCAGACGTTCTAAAGTGCTCATCATATGAGTGTCTCTTAAATTCCAAGAGTTTACGTCACCATTAATCATTGTTCTATAATATTGTTCAGCATCTTTTGCAGTTATCGCATTTTGTTCCACATCAAAGTATTCTTCTTCGATATTCTTACCATGATCTTTGGAATAAATGTCACGTTTACTTTGCATTAAAATCAATAATTGAATTATTTCATCCTCGCAGTTTTGAGGAACAAATGCAGTTGCACGAGCATATTCTTCTACATTTTTATTATATGGTTCAAAGCAATTGTAAGCCTCTATTGCTTCTTTTAACGCAGATGGATCTACTTTTTTCAGATAATCTATTATTGCCTCCATCGATTCCCATAAGCTATAAAGGTCAAGACCATAGAATCCTACTAGTGGCGGTTTATCTACAGCTTCTGATTGTCTTTGTTGATTTATAAGGGTATCATTGTATTCCTTCAGCCACTCTACTAATTCCACCATTTCTTTATTAGCCCACATCCATGTAGGCCATCGATTAAAAGACTTTAGAACTTCATATCCATTTTTAACAGAATTGGATATTCCTTTTATGTATTTATTAACTCTAAAGCAATCTGGCCAGTCTCCTTCTACTGCAATAAATGAAAAACCTTTTTCCTGTATTAGTTTTTTTGATATTTCGATACGCCATTTGTAGAATTCGGATGTTCCGTGTGAAGCCTCTCCTAATAATACATATTGTGCATTCTCAATTCGATCTAAAAGTGTATCTAGATCTTTGTTCGTTTGTAATGGATTATAATTTAGGTACATAACTTTATTATCACACCTCTGAAGTAATTATGTTGATTAATAATAAATAAAATATAAAAACACTATACCATTTAACACAAGTAAATAAACAAAGTTTATAGCTAGTGTGGTTG
>JAKDMR010000056.1 GCA_030452275.1 Candidatus Nitrosocosmicus sp.
TACAGAATCTAACTCTGAAGTTTCTACAGAATCTAACTCTGAAGTTTCTACAGAAGAGGAGGTTGTAACTATACCCAAAGAAGAACTAGACAAAAAAGTAGATACTTAGTATATCTTCATTTTTGAATTGTTTTCATCCGTAGATATCTCTATATTAGTTCATGCAACGGAGGATGAAAAAAAAATATTGAATCATATTTTGGAAAGTTTTAGGCTCTCTACCAATAGAGTGACAATCGATTGTGTAAAAACTGAGGGACATTGGAAGAATCCAATAATACGACTAAGCATAACAACGTCATACGATATAGATCGTCTTTTTACAGACCTCTGCAATGAGTTAAAAATCAACTTTGGATCTGAGGACCTTCATCAATATTTGAAAAACAACCTTGATGAAAAAGGTTCGGTATATATTCGTCTAGATAAACAAAAACTTTGTGCAAGGGCTTTTTTACTTTCTGGTACGGATGCCGTTAGATTGATTTTCAAAAAGAAAGGGAAATTTGAAAAATAAACTGATTACTGTTGAACAAAAATAGAAATGTTATAGACCTCTCAGTTGATTTTTCTTTTACCAATGAGACAATATCGTTCATAAAAAAATTCTTTTCCATTGATGTAATGGGAATTTATGACCGTAGCACGGCATCTATGGAAAAGGACTCTCTAGTGTTGAGGATACAAAATAATAAGCCAGATATCATTACTGCCAAAAATAACCATTTTTATCTGTACTATCAAGATCTTCAAGGAGATCTTGATAGTACATATGGCAATACAGATATCTTGACAATAAATGATTTTTTTAATCCTAAGAATCTTTTGACGAAATTATCAGGCAAGAATATGGGATTTGAATTTTTGGTCTCAAAACTAAGATACTTAGATACTTCGCAGGTAGGCAGATGGTTTTCATATATGAAATATTTTTATGGTCTCTGTAAAAGATATGGGCATCAATTAATACTATCCAGTGGTGCAAAAAATGCCTATGAGATAATCTCTTTGAGAATGATCAATGCGATCCTCGATAGATTGGAGGTTTCATCTACCGAATATTGGTCTGATCTAAACCAGTGGTTGTCTCGTAAAAAAAGAGGTATGATTTATGACCCTCTCTAAAAAAAAATATCGTTATGTTGGTATCTATTTATCTGATCGCTTATCTTCAAACAGATCTGCGATTTTAGAAGAATTATCTGAAAGATATTTAGGATTATTTGGATCAATTGATTATAGTAAAGCCAACATCCGAATTATCAAGATTAATAATGTTCCTAACACAATTGTCATATTAAAATGCCGATTGGAATCTTTGACTAATACGTTGATATCTCTGGGCCTTATTGAATTGGAATTAATGGTTGTCTCTATATCGGGTACGCTAAAGCAACTCAAGAAAAAAATATTTGATTTCTTGAAATATGTCTCTGAGAATCAAAAAGGTCTCAAGTTTAACTTGAAAGATAGCTAAGTATAAAGATGTCAGTAAGCAAATATGTACAATTCGAGACATAATGTTCAAATTAACTTCAACGAAATCAACTTCGGAAGAAAAAAAAGAACCGCTTAACCATGGTGCCAAAGATACATGTGAAAAGGAAAAAACTAAAGCCGTAGCGTTATTATCGGGAGGTCTAGACAGCCACTTGGCAGTAAGGATGATGAAAGAACAAGGTATTGAGGTAGAGGCAGTTGCGATTAAGACGCCTTTCTGCGATTTTGATTGTGGCAAGGGGTGTGGACACAAGGTTCTGGAAGTTGCCTCTGAACTTGACATAAAGTTAAAAACAGTTTACTTAGGAAAGGAATATCTCACCATGTTAAAGAATCCCAAACATGGATATGGTTCAGGGATGAATCCTTGCATAGACTGTAGGATGATGATGTACGATCAAGCAAAGAAACATATGGAAGAAATTGGAGCGGATTTTATCATTACGGGTGAAGTCTTACATCAGAGACCGATGAGTCAAAATACAAACGCTCTGTCTATCATTGAAAAAGGCACCGAAATGGAAGGGAAGGTACTTAGACCATTATCCGCACGGCTGCTGCCCTTAACAAATCCAGAAAACAATGGATTGATAAATCGTTCAATGCTTGGATCCATACGAGGGCGTTCTAGAAAAGGCCAACTAAATTTAGCCGATAAATATGGAATCGCAGACCCACCTAATTCTGCAGGCGGATGTCTTTTAACAGATCCTCAATTTTCAAAAAGGGTTAGGGATCTATTCCAATTTTCAGTTCCAGAACCAGGTATCAATGATGTAGAACTCTTGAAAATAGGCAGGCACTTTAGATTGAACTCCTTCTCAAAACTAATAGTAGGGCGCAACCATGCTGAGAATGAAATGATTAAATCCTTGTCCAATGATACTGATTATTTAGTACAGCCGCTAACAGTCCCAGGTCCAACGTCCATATTGAGGCTAAGTGTCCATCCAGATTTACGAAAGCATAAGAACCTATTAAAATTATCAATACAAATTACCTTGCGTTACTCTGACACGGAAACGGAAGATGAGTACGAAGTTTCAGTGACTAATAGAAGACAAAAACTGGTTAAGACAATTTCATCTCTACCATGTATGAAAAATGTAGTAGAAGATTACAGAATTTGAATATGCTGTTATATATTGCCTTTAATATTTTTCAATCTTCATATTAATCAAGCAAGTTATAAACTAGTTATATATCTGATAAAATGCAAACAAAAAAAATTGGGGAAAGGCCTATCTATTTAAAGACTTTTACACTTCGTAGTCCAAAGGATGTGATTGAAATTAAAAGAGATATAGAAAAAAATATGATAATTATCATCAGGATAACATCATTGGCACAGAGAGACGTTGAAGAGCTAAAAATGGTCGTAGAGGATCTTTATAAATCCGTTACCATATTAGGGGGAGATATTGCAAGATTGGGTGAAGAACGTATCATTATAACACCACCTGAAGTAAAAATATGGCAAAGCAATCAAGATAAACCCTAATGCCCATGTCTAAGAGTTTGCTACATTATAATAGTCTTATGGCTTCTTGATTTTGCAAGTACTGTGTTGAAATGTTATGGACTTTGCTAGAATAACCAGAAAAGTTTTGCACTTTGGATTTTTCGCCATGATTTACCAATATTTTTCTAAGCTTTGGTCTAAGTCTAGAAATATATGCATTTAGTTGATTAAAATCAGAATGCGAATTAAATGAGTACATTGTTTCAATAGCGCACCTTATCTCAAAGTCTTCGTCGTTTAAAGATAATTTTCTTTGCCCCTCTATAATCTCTTTTCCCAAAGTCATACCAGTTGGTTTGGTTGTAAAAATTATTAAATTTCCCGGATCATCTGATACCCTTTTTAGATAATCCTTGGAATAGATACAATTTAACATTGAAGAAGGATAAATAATAATGCCCGGGTCCAATTTTTGTGTAGTTATATCTGAAATTACTGTTATGTTTCTTGAACGGAAGGGATTATAATCATTTGAAATGATGGATTGCTGTAACTCTCGATTTAAAAATTCCAAGTTGAATTCGTGTATGGAATTGATTTCGGTTACCAACTTATCAATATATAATTTGCATTTAATTATTTTTTTTTGTTTAATAAGCATATCCAACGTTATTAGTAATTCTTGAGATGTCCCAATTAACTGGGAGGGCATCAAAACTAATTTTTGATTCCTAATCACCTTATTGATCTCTTCTATTAATCTTTCTTGTGCATCTTCTCGAGATAAATATGAGTCTTCTCTTCCACCATTTGTTCCTTCAATTAGTAGTGTCTCTACTCTGGGAAAATTCCATACTGCATTTTCCAAATATGAGCTTTTTCCAAATTTTATATCTCCAGTATACACAAAATTGTGATCCCCATTTCCTACATGGAGATGAAACGACGAGGAACCCATAACATGTCCTGCATTGTAAAATGTAACTTTAATATCAGGGGCAACATCAGTAACGATATTATAATTAAGATGAATTAGATGCGAAAAAATCTTTTCAAATTCCTTGTCCGTATAATGTGCATCAGATCCAAAGTGTTTGATGTATTCTCTATACAAAATATACATTAGAAATGAAGTCGGTTCTGTACAATAAACAGGACCATCGTAACCGTACTTGAATAACATAGGTAAAAATCCCGTATGATCAAAATGGGCATGTGTTAACAAAACAGCATCAATTTCAGAAAGCTTGATTCCGGTTGAATCAAACCGCGGAAACCTAGATAAAGGATCTTTAGTATATAAGTTCATACCACAATCCAATAAGACGTTACTTTCATTGGTACTCAAGATCATCGACGATCGACCTATTTCTGCAAATCCGCCTAAGGAGTTTAAATTGGCCTCAATATTTGGATCCAACTTTTCGCGAAATATTTTTTCGCCTATTCTCTTGTAAAACTGAATGCGATATTCTGAAGCACTCCTAATAATCTTGTTAATATTCTTGATTGCGACCATGCTTTTTGGGGTTTTTTTAAATGATATTTTCCAACCTGATTCAAGAATGATATTATTTATGATCTTTTCATCCTTTATTATCTCGGAAATTTTTCTTACAAAGATGGTGGCTTCTCCCAACGCAGGATCAAACAATATGTCAGTTATCCCCGATTCAAGAGGAACATACTTTTCAGCAACTTTTTTAACTTCCCCCTCGTCAATTCTGATGGTTTCATCTATCCTCAATACTATTCGTTTTTTTATTTGGCCGACTATATTAGACAGTATCTTGTTGTTTTCGAGTAAAAATTGAGGTTTGTTTGTGTGAAGTGCGATTCTAGGACCCTCATACTCAATTTTGGTTAGAGAACATTCTTTAGGAAGATTCTGAAGAATTGTTGCCATCACAGATTGACTATCTTGCAAGTTCTGGTTCGATTCAAAGGACCTCGAGTACATCTGAATCACAGTTTTTGATTAAAACCAAATAGTAAAACAATTAACAAAGAACTTTTGAATATAAAAACCTATTTCTTTATTTTTCTATTGATGTTTAACATATTTATAAGATGATTACCTTTGTCTATTAGTCCAAACTATGGCAGATTATTTTGACAATTTGGTTTTTTCATCATCAATCATTATATTTGTTGTCGCTTTGATTTGTATATTTGCCTATGAGTTTATCTTTAGGAGTCAAGGCAATATTGTAGAAAAATCTAAAATGATAGAAAAAATAAATAGAAAGGGTTCTAAATTTAAGCAAAATCAACAGCCTGATAGCGTTGAAAAGTAGTTACGGTCAATTAGAACAATATATATTAAATAAATTTACAAAAGAATCCTTTATAAAATTAACTTCCATCCAGGATCAATCATATAAAGTTTTGGTACGAAGGCGGGATTCTTTATTAGTGGCCCCTACAGGTTCGGGAAAAACTGAATCTGCTATAATTCCGGTAATTACTATGCTAGCGGATGACAAATGTGGAGAATCAGAGGATGGGGACGGTATAAGATGTTTGTATGTAACTCCGCAACGCTCACTCAACAACGACGTTTTCAGAAGAATCATAAAGTATGCAACTTCCGAAAATCTACAAGTCGAAATAAGACATGGCGACACATCATACACCAAGCGTAAAAAAATTTATCAAAATCCACCTGACATACTGATAACAACTCCGGAATCCTTGTCAATTATGTTAGTTAATGAAAAGATGGGTCATTTATTGAAAACTGTAAGATGGGTTATCATTGATGAAATTCACGAGATCATTTCTTCCAAGCGAGGATCCTACCTATCATTGTGTCTGGAACGTTTGGCTTTTTTTTCTACCGACTTTTGTAGAATTGGTATTTCAGCTACTGTTGGAAATCATGCTGAAACAGCTCGTTTTTTGGTAGGAAAAAATAAAAAATGCGCAATATTAGTGGACAAAACACTTAGAAAATACGATATTGAACTTAAACATGTAGATGGATCGATTAAAGAAGTGTCTACTTTTATTTTAGACTATGTATCTAAAAATCATTCAGACTCTTCTGTTTTGTTATTTACGAATACTCGTGATGAATCAGAATTTATGAGTACAGTCTTGAAAAATCAGTGTAATTTACAAGTTCAGGTACATCATGGTTCTCTATCAAAAGATGCTCGAGAAGAAACTGAAAAATTTTTGAGGACTGGTTTCGTTGGAATTGTGGTCTGTACGTCTTCCCTTGAATTGGGTTTAGATATCGGATCAATTGATCTTGTAATACACTATGGATCTCCAAGACAGGTATCAAAATTAATGCAACGGATTGGTCGTAGTAGGCATACTCGGAGATCATCTGCTAAGGGGTTGATAATTACAAATAACTATGATGATTTTTTAGAATCATTGAGCATCATCCAAAGAGTTAGAAAAGGGTCCATTGAAGATCAAATCCCACACGAATGTCCACTTGATGTGCTGGCACATAATATAGTCGGAATGACGTTGCAAACCATAGAAAAGTTGAATTTGGAAAAATTATATGGGATCTTTTCTTCTGCTCACTTGTTCAGATCTTTATCATATTTCGATTTCATGGATTGTATAAATATACTCCTTAATAGTTATCTAATCCGGTTAGACGTGGAAAAAAAACATGTTACCAGAACTGGGAAGTCTCTTAGATACTATTATGAAAATGTTTCCACGATACCACACATTGTAAAATTCGATGTAATTGATTCGATATTAAAAAAGAGAATAGGTACATTGGATCAACAATTTGTGGGAGATTACGGTGAAAAAGGTAATGTCTTTGTACTGAAAGGCTCGCAATGGAGAATATTGGTAATAGATGAGGGAAAATTTCAAGTTCACGTTGAACCGCTAAGCGGTGCTCCAATCAATGTTCCATATTGGGTAGGTGAAATGATCCCAGTTGATTATGAAACTGCGATGAGGGTAGGCAAATTAAGAAAAAAAATTAGGTCAGGCAATTCCAAAAAAATTGATTTTAGTTTCCCTGATACAGATCCAAAGATAATAGATAATATGTCCAGGTATATGAAATCGTTGGATGTAGTTCCAGATTCTTCTAATCTAGTCTTTGAGACGATACCTACTGAAAGTATTGTAATAATCCACAGTACTCTTGGCTCAAAAATCAATAACACCTTAGGTTCATTATTGTCTACATTCCTTTCATCAAAGACTGGTTACATGATTGAAACTAGATCAGATCCATATAGAATATTATTAAGTTCTGTAAATATTAGATTGAGACAGAATCATATTTTTTCGTTGTTTGATGATGAATTTGATGTGGAATCAGTACTCATAGCCTCTTTTAATGGGACATATAACATCAATTGGAAAGTTTGGGGTATAGCGAAGCGATTTGGAATTATAAAAAAAGAATCCATTTACGACAAGAGGGTGGCACGGATGCTTTATGATAGATATTATAAGACCTCTCTTAGTAAGGAATCAATTAGAGAATTAGTCCACGATAAGTATGATGTAAAAAATACATCACAGATAATTAAGGAAATAAAATCTGGAGACATCAATTTGCACTGGGTAGACACTCATGAATTTTCCGGACTTGCCCAACCTATCTTGTCACGTTCTAAGAAATCAATCTCTGCACCACTTGGGATAGAAAATGGGATATTAGAATTGGTAAAGGAACGCTTGACAACAACCAAACATAAGTTAATTTGCATGAGATGTGGTAAATGGGAAAGGATATTTGAAACTAAGGATATACCACTCAAATTGGGATGTCCATTTTGCAAATCCAAATTAGTTGCGGCTACTTTTTGGAAGGATAGCGATCTTGGTAATATCATTGGTCGTAAAATTACAGGGGCCCACCTCTCAAAAGATGAAGAACATAAATTTGATAGAGCTTGGAAAATAGCTTCTTTAATAAATAATTTTGGAAAAATGGCCGTTTTTGTATTATCGGGTCATGGGATAGGAGCTGATACTTGTGCTAGGATCTTACGTAACTATACTGATGATGAGAACTTGTTGAAAACAATCTATGAAGCTGAAAAACAATATGTAATGACTAGGGGATTTTGGGACAATTGATGATTTTTGTCTTTTTTCTAGAAGCATAATGTAATTATGATTCATCTGTCTATATCAGCTTATTTTCATGATATTTGAATAAGGTTTTAGTGATAGCTCAACATTTCCATCTTTGCTACTCGTTGCATTTACCGCTAAAATTCTTACCCTCTCACCAATCTTGAGTTCACTTACTAAACTGCTACTCTCTCTCCAACCTACTAATCTGATTTCTCCAGTGTCGTCACCCACGATAGTGTCTGCTACTGACACGATTTCTCCACTCTTAGTGTTTACATCCATCTTATTTGGATTCTGAAGAACTATGACCTCAACTACATATGGCTTGTTCATGCTATCTACATCCATTATTTTGGTTTCAAACTGTCCAATCTTGGGTATATCTTTGTCCTCCTTCAAAATCTGTATATACGAATCTTGATCAGTAATTTCGATTGTATTTCCAAGAACTCTACTAGGATAACATTCAATAACATCATCAGTTTCAATTTGAATATCAAATAGTCCTGCATCTATTAATAATAAATAAGATTTTCTATCTTTATCTATTGCCATACAATGTGTTTTCCTCTCTGTTGCATCGATCCTTGCTGAGATGATCCTCAATGTGTAGTTCTCCACAGGTTCCATTTGTTCTACAAATTCAAACCCCGTACCTTCATCACCGTGTATTTCTAAATCACCGTTACTAAAATTGGGGTTGCCTATTTTTGTCTTTACGCCGATCAATTTGATTTTTGAACCTATCGTCAAAGACTTTGGTACCTTCTCTTCATTAATATTCCAAATGATTGATCGAATTTTCCTCGTGTCGCTATCATTTGATAACTCCATGTGTAGGGATTTTGCACGTTCTCCTCTGTTATTGGTGAATATAGATATCCTCGGATCTGACGTGATTCTTCCAGAGATAACCATATTTTCCTTTGGAACATCAAGATCATCAATAGTTTCTGTTATATCAGCGAGTAAAGGAATTTGATATTTTCCATCTTCCGAAACTATTTCAATAGACCCATTGTTGCTCAAGTTGATAATGGGCTTATTATCCATCCCAGCTTTGACCTGCCCCTTTGAAACCTTAATTAAATCTCCCAGCTTTAAATCAAGCTGTTCAGGCAGATCTACAAAGTCATCCCAGAGCTTTATTTTAACATTTGAATCCTTATCATAAATATGAATAATTCTATTCCTTGATTCCTGGTTTGAATCCCTCTTTAAAAATATTTTGATCGGGTTAATGGTCATAATTCTACCGACGGTAGTTACATCCCTGGCGCCAACGAATACATCTTTAAGACTATATGCTGATTTTGGAGTTTTTTCCAAGGAGATGCCTAAATCTGCTGCCACTAGGAATAATGCTCCCTGGTCTGTCAGATACCCTGCTCCCACATTGGTCTTTTTTTCTTCAATCATTATCTTCAATTTCTCAAAATCAAGATCCTGTTTTTCTTCCAGTATTATTTCAATCATTTTATTATAGTCTAGTGCCAATTATGATGATCTAATTTACATTACATATTTTAATTTAAAAAAATTTTCGTAGAATGTTAA
>JAKDMR010000494.1 GCA_030452275.1 Candidatus Nitrosocosmicus sp.
GATGATATCTATGAGTATCATGTCAGGTTTCTATTATCTGATGAAATAGAAATAGAACCAACTTCATTTAATGATATAATTTTTAGATACAGTATGGATCCGTATAAAATTCTAAAAAGAAAACTTCCAAATTTGATACCTTCAGTAGTGAGTACATTGTTACATATAGAACAAAATGATGCTGAAATGAAGATAGAAATGTTTGCAAAGGAATTTATGAAAAACAGCGAAACCATGAATCTGATAGAAAAAATCAACCAAACTACCGACAATAAGGTGGATGAGTTGGAGATAACTGTAAAGACTAAGGATAGACTGGAAGCCATCACTGATGCAAGTAGAAAAGCTCATCTTATATGTAATTACTTAAGCTATAAATACAAAGATTCTATAGTTCCAACATATTCAGGCTCTACACTATACAAAAATAACATGCCTTGCGGAACCGAGGCTACAAAGTTCTTTACTGTCTTTACTCTAACAAAAATAACCATTACTAATGAAATAGATACTATTGATACTAACCCTCATAATTATGATTATAGTTACTATAACAGAGCCCTTAGGGCTGCTAAGAACTTAGATTTTTCAGGTGCAATAAGAGATTTTTATCAAATTATTGAAAATAATGTAAATGAGTTGCAGCATTTGAATAAATATTCGTCATTGCGTGACCTTTTGAGTCATAGCAAAATAACATATCAAACAACCAAAGATAAACTAAAGACTGATTTTCCAGAGATTAAGACAGTCAATGATAGGTTTGACTATAGCTCAAGTGAGAATTTCAGATATCTGAGACTACATTGTGACTATTTAAGATACGAAATCTTTAACTTTCTAAATCGATGAACACAAATACAAATTAGAAATACAAATGAAAGGTTATGCATTGCTGAAATGCCTTGATAATCTAAATATTCAGTTGTAAAAACAACAAATTAAACTTGAGTTATTAAAAAAAGAATTTAACTATGCACTATGGACTTGAAATAGAATTGTACCTGATATGAATGATCAATTTTTTTAGTGGTAGTTAGACCTCCAGGCATAAATCTTTTACACTCAAATGAGATACATATTGAATTCAGTAGAATTAATATTATTCCTACACAGTTTCAAAGTAATACTTGAGTGACACTTCTGAAGAAGGAAAAATTGAGAGTTGGTATAATGACATTATGCCAAAATATCGAGAATTAAAACACGAAGTTAAGCTAAAGGTGAAAGATTTACTTAGTCAATGGCAAGACGAGAATGTGCTGGATGTTTATGATTTTAGGTGTAGACTAAAGTCCTATTCCAGTTTACGAGAAAAGGTTAATAGGAAATCATATCAAGATCTGGAACAAATCGAGGATATATTGGGTTGTAGAATTATTTGCTACACCAAGTTAGATGTTGAAAAAGCGTGTAGTCTAATTGAAGAAGAATTTGAAGTTATTACGAAGGACGACAAGTCTGCCAAATTAAATGAAGATCAATTCGGCTATCAATCAATGCATTTTATTCTCAAATTGAAATCACAAGAGGACAACTCACCACAAAATTTAAAATTCGAATTACAAGTTAGAACGATATTTCAAGACGCATGGGCTAACTTAAGTCACAAAAAAGACTATAAATTTAGTGGATATATTCCTGAATATATAAAAAGAAAGATATATCTGTACAGTGGAACATTAGAGTTACTTGATGACGACCTAAATGTGTTCACACAAGAACTAAAGAATCATTATGATACTATTCCTACCTTATTCGCACAGATCCATAAAATTCAACCTTCCTTAGCAGAATATATCTATACCCAAAAGATAAAATTTGATTTACGTATTGAAAATTATACAGCATCCGAATTACAGAACCAAATATTTGGTAGTAGTGTGAATATACATTCCGTTAAGGAAAATGTCGAACTAAATAACTTAATAAAAAACTTCCTGAATCAAAATCATGATTTATTTAATGCTGCCAGAACTAACCTGCAATATGATGAGACTACTACCTCTAAGATAAGAATATTTCTTGAAAATAACATTCGAGCCATATTCCGTCAAAATGACAAAATTGTTTTCGAACCTAAACTATCAGGTTATGGTTCAGTTTGGAATGAATGGATTGATACGTATCCTAATACCTCAAAAGTTAATGAACTTAAGATTGATAAAGAATCTGATCTAACGCTGCAAAGTGTTGTGAATGGTTTCGTAAGAATGAGTTTTAATCGAGCTACATTAGAGAATAATTCAGATAAAGGATTAACTTTTACACTAGGGTATGATGTTGATGTTCCAGCTAATACAATAAGATTAAATAAAATACC
>JAKDMR010000057.1 GCA_030452275.1 Candidatus Nitrosocosmicus sp.
CTCAATTAATATCATTAGGATGGGCTCCTTTGAATATCTAAAATTAACTGGTGTATCCTATGGATTTACCTTTCATGATTTTGTCGTCGAGGGAGTCAATTTGTCTATACCAAAAGGTCGATTTGTCTCTATAGTAGGTCCTAGTGGATCTGGAAAAACTACTCTATTAAAACTAATGTGTGGAATTTATGATCCTTGGAATGGAGATATCGAGTACATTTGCAATGACTGTGATTCCATTTTCTATTATCCTTCGGTTGGATATGTTCCACAGATAGAAACTATTGATTGGAATTTTCCAGTTTCTGTACAAGAGGTCATAGCAATGGGATCATGGAACTACAAAAGTTACCTCCCGTGGATAGATAAAAAATTGAAAAATCAAATAAAAGATACTTTAAAAATATTAGGATTAAGTGGCTATGAAAAACGACACATTCGTGCACTTTCTGGAGGAGAGCAACAACGTGCCTTTTTGGGTAGGGCATTGATCAGAAACCCTGATGTTCTTATTTTGGATGAGCCAACAACGGGGCTGGATTATGTTTCAAGAGAAAAAATATTTGATATATTAAAAACACTCAATAACAATGGAATAACTATAATTTTATCCACTCATGATATAACTCATATTGCTAATCGTTCTCCTTGGGTTATTTGTTTTAATAAATATGTAATCGCTGAAGGTCATCCACAAGATGTTCTTAAAGACGACAACCTTCTAAAAACATATGGACTTTCAGATTACAAAATAAAATAGTGAAGATCATTTGATTGATCTTCTGTTACCATTTCAATATGAATTTTTTATAAAAGGAATTATAGTTTCAGTTTTACTTGGGGGTATTTGTGGCTTAGCTGGAGTATATATTATTTTAAGAGGACTAAGCTATGTCGGTCATGGACTTTCACATGCTGCTTTTGGAGGAGCAATAGTGGGAAATATTGTAGGTTTGAACTATTATGTTGCAGCAATTATTTGGAGCTACTTGGCCTCTTTTGTGATCTATGAAATAAGTAAACGAAATAAAATTAAACCTGATGCTGCAATAGGGCTGGTTACCACCGCTATTTTTGCATTTGGAGTGTTGCTAGTAAGTATGACAAATAGGTATACAAGGAATTTCGAATCTCTTTTATTTGGAAATATTTTAGCCATTACCGAACAAGATCTTTATATTATTGTTTCAGTAACAATACTTTCAGGGGCATTCTTTTTTTTACTCCATAAGCGCTTAGTTTTTTCCTTTTTTGATAATGAAAGCGCTAAAATAAGTGGGATTAAGACTTCATATATCGAATTACTTTTTTCATTTGTCCTGGCTACTATAATTATTGTTTCAATGTCATCAATTGGAATAACATTACTCGCATCAGTAATAGTGGGTCCAGCCATTTCTGCCAGGATGTTATCAAATAATTTTTCAAATGTTGTATTTCTATCTATTATCATTGGATCAGTTGCATCTTTTTCTGGTATGTATGCTAGTTTCTTTTTGGATTCTTCATCCGGTCCTACCATAGTAATGTTTGTTACTTTGGGCTTTGGAATAACAGCTTTATATGCTGTCTTTAAGAAAATATATCATTCTCATAGCCATGGTGGGGTGTCTCACTCACATCCCCACTTACACACTGATGAACATCGGCACGAACACGAACATAAACATCCCTAAATGTCCATCGAGTCAATTTTTTTCTTAGTCTGTTTTTTTGGGAATTACTCTTAATTACAACAAAAGAAAAATTAGATTACCTTTTCTTTTCATTAAATATCATGCCAATTTTTCTAAACCTTTAAAAAATGTGAATCCAGCAAAGGTTATACCTGCCATTACTTGCGAAAAAAAGTCATTTTCATATAAATTGACAGATATGTTTTTACCCCCAGTCTTTAGCGATTTCATGTATGTTTGTTTGGTAAATTCATCAATTATCTTTGCAAGGTCTCCACTCACTAGATAATTATTTAACAAGCCAATGTATTCATCGCTACCTACAGAAATTATTTGAGCTTTTATTTCATAATCAAATTTTTCTTTTGGATTGTTTCCTTCGATATAATATTCTGCTATGTTGTCTGCCAAATAACGCGCTTGTCTTACTGCAATTTGGGCTAATGGCGGATATAGTGTCCCTTTAGAGTTTTTCATTGCTGCCAAATCACCAATAGAATAGATGTTTTTATACTGACTAGTTTGGCAATATTCATTAACTATTATTCTGCCATCATTGGTCTTGTCGATTGTAGGCTCTATATCTATATTATATCCTCTTACTCCTGCTGTCCATATTATTAGTGAAGAATTAATTTCTAGACCATCATTAAGAAATAGAGTACGTTCTTCTACTCTTTCCACAAGTGAGTTATGGAAAATCCTTATACCTTTGTCTTTTAAAATCTCTTCAGTTTTATTTTTGACTCTGATGTCCCATCCAGGCAAGATAGTTGAGGTGGCCTCGATTATGTTTACTTTAATATTGCTTTTATTTGGCGAAGCATTTATCATCTCTGCCAGGGCGCTCCCAAGGCTTACACCTGTGGCCCCGGCTCCTACTATTACTATATTGTGTTTTTTATTTTCTTTACTAATTATTTTTGAAATGTGATCATGAATAATTGAAGCATCATATATTGATCTAATGGGAAGAGTGTATTTATCAGCACCTGGTATATTGAAGTATTTTGTGGAAGATCCCAAACAAACTATCAATTCATCATATTTGATATCTCCTGAGTTCAAAGATATCAGATTCTTGTCAGGAACTATTCTCTTTATATCGTCTTGAATAAAGTGTACATTTTTCCCTTGGATTAAGGATGAGATTGGAATTTTCAATTGGTCTGCAGTTCTAAAACCCGATGCTACTAGATGTATTTCTTGCATCAGCTGATGATAATTGTTTCTATCTATCAGTATTATTTCATTTGAATCCTTGTCTAATTTTGATGAAAGGTTAGTACTAAGAAAAATCCCTGCATAGCCTGCACCCAGGATTACTATTTTCTTTTTTAACGTCGACATTTTACATCGTCTTTTTACTCATTTTTCTTATCTGTAGAATATCCTTTATTTTTCAATTTAACTTTTTTTATTAAAAGTTCTATTACTAAGAAGACTAAAATCGAAATTGCTATACTTGGAATCGTTGAACCTATGTTTAATGCAAAATCCTCTACATGAAGTGGCGAAATAGGGGAGAGAATAAAGTAAGTAATACTTCCTACAAAAAATGAAAAAAAGGATGATATTTTGAACTTGTTGTTTTTTTCATAGAATTTCTCGACAGATATTCGACCTTTCCTTATGATGTAATAATCCGTCAAAACAATTGCAAATAGCGGGGCAAATAGTGCTCCTATTATCAACAAAAAGTTTTCATATTGATAAATTGGAATTAAATTGGACAGCACTACTCCTAATATTGTGAAAAAAACAACAAGATATTTGTAATTTATTTTGTTGTATATGTTCTTAAATGACATTGCAGATGAGAAAATATTTGCAAAAACGTTATCTACTTCATCAACGATTAATACCAGCAGGATAAATCCGTAAAAGAAGGTTTGAATTGCAAGTAGTATTGCAAATATGTCACTAATGCCTAATAAGAGCCCAATTACATAAAAAAGACAGTTTGTAATTGAAAATCCGATAAATGTTCCCAAAAAAGCATTTTTGCTTTTTTTAGCAAACCTGTTATAATCTGCTACCAGAGGTAGCCATGATAGCGGCATAGCAATAACTAAATCTAGAGAATTAAAAAAACTAAAATCGCTAGAACCTGAATTTATTATGTTGGCTGTATCTAAATTATTGGCACCTAATATTATATTTATGAGCATGATGATTGTTGAACCATATACGACCCAGACCGCAAACTTGGTTAGCCATTGTTTAACTATTTTCAAAGGTCCCAAAATACAGAAGAGGATGATTACTGTTCCAAAAACGATCGACCAAATATAAAAATCAATATATCCATTACTAAAAATATTTGCAGCTTTTGATAATATTGTTATCTCAAAAGTCGACCAGCCTATTAATTGAAAGATGTTTAAAATTGTAAGAAAATATGAACCGTGCAGACCAAAGGCTGGTCTCATGCTTACTATCGAAGGAATTGAATGGTCGCTACCTATCTTGCCTGCTAGGGCTAATAAAACAGATCCTACAATAGATCCCACAACTATTGCAATAATTGCTTCTGATAAATTTGAAGAGGAGATAAATGATCCTGCCGAAATTACCAGTAATCCGATGCCTAAACTAGACCATAATACAAAAAAATTTTTACCTGATAATATCTTGTATTTCTTATCTAATGGATTTATCCCAAAATCTGAATTGTCTTCTAAAAATTTCACAACTCTTTCACCCCGAATTATTTTTATAAGATAATATCGTCGAGTATAATTTTATCATAGATTGCTATCTATAGTTGCAGTAATTACATAAATTTAAATTTGTTCTTATTCATTTTCAAGTAATGTCCTTTGGAGTGGATACACTGGGTCTCTTAATCGAGAAACTAAAACAATTAGTTAATGATACTCAAGATAATTATGAATCTTTTTTTGATTCAACTCAGTTATTTAAACAAGGAAAAATGGAAAGTAATGAATATTTTTCAAGAATGGGTGAATTCCTTGTATCTTCTTCAGCCTTAAATTTTTTAGCGTGTCGTGTAATTCTCGAACTTAAAACAGCACTTGATAAATCTGGTTCTGCAAAAGGCAAAGGTGAACGGTCTAGTACCTCTCCTTCTTCCTCTCCCTCTACTTTTCCATCCTCTCCCTCAGGATCAGGGAATAGTGGTAATATCGATGGAGGTGGTACCGGTACCGGTACCGGTTTCGGAGTAGATGGTTTTATATCTGCTGGCGGTCATGCGGGATCCTCCTCTACCTCACCCTCCTCCCCATCTCATTCTACTTACCCCTCGGCACCATCTCCCACCAGTGAAGAATACGATTTCCCGTTGCCGCAAGAAGTTCCTACCTATAAACCAGTAGATATAATAATTACTAAACAAGACTCGCTTGATTCAAAAGGGTTGAAAAAAAACTGTATTGTTTGTGCTGCGCCAATTCCAAAACAAGCAAAATTTTGCAACAAATGCGGCAATTCACAATAATTAATAAACACAATTTTTTAGTATATATTATGAAAATCTTTAATGGGCGATTGGCTACTGAAGATTACATGTCCACCCATTCCCTAACCTTTTCCACACCTGAAATGACGCTAAAAAAATTTGCGATTTGGTTGGGTGAACAAATCCAAGATTCGAAAATAGATACACCTACTCCTCGTCTACTTTCATACTTGGAAGATAAGTCCGAATCAAAGACAGGGATGTCGTCTCCTCCTTCTAGGTACCTTCCGGACATAGATGAGACCTTTAAACCCACTGGCGCTATCGCAGATTTTTACTCTACTCAACATGAAAACACTCCCAATACTAAACAATCTGGAGATATTGAAAAAAAATACTGTATTAATTGTGGCGGTACGATCAGATATTCTTCTAAATTTTGTAATAAGTGTGGATATGTTCAAGAGTAATTAGCCTTAGGAAATGGAATGATTTTTCCTTTCCTTGGCTGATTTTTCCTTCAAAATTATATAACACTCATTGCACAAAGTGTCAGAAAATAAATAATTAATAGAATAAAATTTTACTTTATTGCATAATTTACAGGCCTTCATGTTTTTTCTGTCAGGTTACATATTTTTTGGATTACCTTATTAAATTATATACTCTGTGAAGTTTTTTAAATTGAATGACCCGGGTCTTCTCATTTATATTTTTTTTTATATCTGTGTGGTTTGGATTATCTTCGATTTTATCACATATGGTATTTGTTTATAATTTCAGTTATTTCTATTACTACATTATATGGATAGGCTGCTTTGCTGTCTCATTATTACTTTTTTTGAAACCTATATTATCAATGCGTAAAGTATTTCGAGACCGGGTATCAACAAGTATTTCTTGGCCATTTCTTATAAAATTGATAAATGGTTTAACCTGGGCTCTACCGTTTCTTTTGATCCCCTTTTTCCAAAAATATTATCCATTTCTGCTGCTTACTGGTTTATCTCTCGGTAACATTTCAACTTTCATATTTTTAAAGAAATATTCCAAAATATTCAGTGTTGAGCAATTGATAACTGGGGCGTTGCTCTTTTCATCCTTATTAATTGTTACAATTTATTACAATTACACAAACCATTATGAGATGATACTTTTTTCTACTAGAGTCATGATTTCAGTTTCGTACGGAATAGGTGGACTAGTGGGGTATTTTAAAAACACTGATGACAACCCACCCGTAGCATCATCGTCAAGTTTACATTAGTGAATGAGGGTAGAAATCATAATTGAAAGAAAAATCTAGTTCCATTCATAATTTTTCTGAAGCTGTTTGCATATTTAGTGGTGGTTTGGATTCTGTTAGCACAGCTGCGTATCTAAAAAAAATGGGATTAGAATTGTATTTGATTTCTTTTGATTATGGACAACGTGCATCCAATGAATTGCTCATTGCAAAGCGCTTTTCAAAATTATTGAAGAGTAAAAAACACGAAATAATTAACATATCTTTTCTAAAAACCTTGCTTGGGAACACAAATATTTTGACCGGATCCAGATCTAAAATTCCATCAACTTTTGATTATAGTATGGTAGTACCTTTAAGAAATACTGTTTTTTTGACTCTTGCTTCTGTATGGGCAACTTCTTTAAATATTCCTCTGATAATATACGGTGCTCATTCGGGAGATACTCAATATCCTGATTGTCGTCCCTCTTTTACACGTTCTCTTGAAAAAGTACTTTATATGTCTGAAATTGATGGAATTAAAATGGGGATAAGAAAAAAGCTTCATATTTGGTCTCCAGCCATGGATAACTTAAGTAAATCTGAATTGCTTTTGATAGGCTATGAAATATTGGGTGCCAAGATTTTTCAATCATGGAGCTGTTATTTGGGATCTGTCAATAAAAAAACTAACCTTTCAAAACATTGCGGGATTTGTGAGTCTTGCATGAATCGAAAACAAGCAATTTTGAAAGCTGGTTTGGAGGATAAAACAAATTATGTCAGTCATTAATCCAAAAATCAATAATGATGACAGTACTGATAATTATGTGGACCATGATGACAGTCTTTCTGTTACAAATAGACATAACAAGGTTCAATTAAATGAAATGTTTGTAAGCATCGAAGGCGAGGGTATTCTTGCAGGAACAAAGACTCTATTCATCCGTTTTTCAGGCTGTCATCTCAAATGTCATTGGTGTGATACAAAATATTCTCTATCTCCTACAAGCGGCAAAAGTTATACAATTGATGAAGCTAAATATCTTATCCTTCAACATCTTCAACCAAACCTCTATAAAGTCAATTTTACCGGCGGAGAACCTCTATTCCAAACTGGATCTTTGATTGCTCTTGCAGATTTTGTTAAAAACGAATTAAAGATTAAAACATATCTGGAATCGTCGTGTTTTGATTGGAAAAGGTTTGAATTGGTTTTGCCTTATTTTGATATTTGTAAAGTTGAATTTAAAACATCTGATTCAAAAGTAATCGAATCCAAATCCTATGAAGACCTTTTACAAAACGAACTAAGATGTTTAGATATCGCATTAAATAGGAGCGACAAGATTTCATTTATAAAAATCGTATTTACAAATTCCACAACATTAAATGAAGTTAGAGGTTTGCTTTCTAGAGTTTTTGAGCGTCCAAATATTAATAATTTGAGTGGTATAACACTCCAGCCAAGCTATCAGTTTGACTCTCCCTCTGCCAACCATATATTGAAAATATATGATGAAGCCTGTAGTTTTTATAAAGATGTAAGAGTGATTCCACAAATGCATAAATTATTGGGCATGAGCTAATATTTTTAGAATCGTTATTTTGTTAAAAACCTTAGATTTATAAAAAGATAAGGTTATAATAAAGACCGAATCTTTATAGGTAAAATAAGTATGGTGAACACAATCTTTCGGGTACAGTCGCATAAATTCACTCAAGAAAATATACAAACTACTCTTGTTTGTTCAAACTGTGATGAGGTCTTCACCAAAGAATTTCTATTAGACCTTGAAGGTCAAACAATTGAATTTAAGTGTCCAGTTTGTGGAAATTTAGGAGAAGCAGATATCCCATATAAGACCGCGGAAGAACGAGAAGAATTTGAAGAAGATTTCGACGATGTAACTGAAGAGGATGGTGGCGATGAGTTTGAGGATGATTTTTAATTAGATTTGTCTTTTTTCATGTTAATCTTGCCTAACTGTGCTAAAAAGGCTGCTAGTTGTATTTCGGGGTGTGCACCATTTGCTAGTCTATAATCGTATTCTGCAATTATAGATGAAATTTCATATGGATCTTTCAGATCAAGCTTATAAATCTCTTCATTGGCATATTTTAGAAAATCTGTTTCTGAAACTCCATAAACATATAGTAATTCTAATAATTTTATTCTTGACTCATTAAATTTGGAATTAATGGCTAATTTTATTATTTCAGCTATTGTGCTTTTCCCAGATATACCTATTGCATTTTGAACCTGCTGGACACTTATATTCCCGTTCACTGAGGAGGCTTGCAATATATTGATTGAATGTCTTAAATCACCGTTTGTATGTTCATATATTTTACGAAGTGCTTTCTCTTCGACTTTTACTCCTTCTTTTTTACAAATATCTTTCAAATATTCAATTACTTCTTCCTCAGAAACCTTTGAAAATCGAAAAATTACGCATCTACTTTGTATTGGTTCAATTATATGTGAAAGATAGTTACAAATAAAAATAAACCTAGTAGTTCTGGCACTATCCTCTATTATTCTTCTCAAAGCTGTTTGAGCCTCTGTAGTCATTTCATCTGCTTCATCTAAAATTATGATCTTAAACGGCTTCTCATTTTTTTCTTGATTTATAGAAAGCTTCATGATCGATGCAAATTCTTTTACTCTTTCACGAACCATCTTTATTCCTCTTTCATCTGATGCATTGAGCTCTAAAGTATCTCTTTTCCAGTTATCTCCTAGCATTTGTTTTGCAAGGCATAAAGCTGTGGTGGTTTTACCTATCCCTGCAGATCCTGTAAACAATAAATGTGGTAATTCGTTAGGTTTTTTCATTAAATTTTCTAAGCCTTTTACAATTTCTTTTTGATTAATTATTTGAGCCAGATGTTTTGGTCTGTATTTTTCGACCCACATAATATCAGAAATAACCTCTGGCTTTTGCTCCTGCTCCTGCTGCCGTTTTTCCATCGTGATGTACTGTCCATCTTTTTCTAATTTAAAATTATTCAATACTCTGCAGAGGATACCGTTAATCCGACATTGAAATTTTATTAACCAAGAATGATAATTACATTTGTGAATTCATTGCTGCCGTCACATGATGATGTTGATGCTGGTGTTGCAAATAACTTAATTTCAGGTATAGATGATATTTCAATCCTCTATACTTTTTCTACTCTAGAATATCTTCTAAAGGATGTACGAGTAATATATTTAAAAGATATTGAAAT
>JAKDMR010000495.1 GCA_030452275.1 Candidatus Nitrosocosmicus sp.
CTTAAATAACAGGATAGGATAGCCTGTTTTGGTCAAAGATTTTCATGGATGTTCAGTTGATGGTCCTTCTCATTACTTTGATAATCCTTAAATAGATTCAGCCACTTTACATGTTTTAGCTTACAACATGCTTTTCTACCACATGGAAAATAATCATCAATGCTTTCAGGTCTATCCTTGATACATTGCATGGTTCTTTCAATCAGTCTTTTCTCGAACGAGGAATGAATATGGTGTTTTAGTTTTAGGAACCTACGAGCCATTGGGTACCATGTGCCTCTACCAGTAGAAACAGGATGTTTTCCATAAACCTTTACCAAATTTGAAATGAATCGCTCAGCAACAAACGTGCTTCTTTCTTTGGATTTATTAGCTAAAAAAGTGCGAGAATTTGCCTGTTTTGAGGCTCAATTGCAACCCAGAGTCAGATTAATTCCGAACCCGCCTTGATTGCTGTCTCATCCATTATGAATTTGGAAGTCTTTGTTCTCTTTGCCGATATCCTATGAGGATTGTGCTTTTGAATCCAGTTTCAGATGGATACATGGCTTCTTTTAGCAATATATAAAAAAGACAATGCTTTGGCAACGTTTTTGGTTGCCAAACCAAGAAAATACAATTAGAGACCATAGCCAATATCTTTTGAAGGTGTCCTATTTCTTGTAATGGACATATGAGAAAAAGAGCATCTTCAAGCTATATGTTTATCGTTTAGTTAGTAGGACCTGACCGGATTTATGAACCCAAATGTATGATAACTAAATTTGGTATATTCAGTTTGAAATTTAAGTTGGACCTATAAGAAAAATAATTTCAACCTTGAAGAACCTAAGAGGATGTCAAAATATTCCTATTCGCAACTCAACTACAGTTGCGTGTGAATATACCAAATAAAAACATTTTCTGATGAAATACATTCGACAGATACATTTTCACCTTGTTGAGTTGTCAAAGAAGCATCGCAGGGCAAATCACTTGTACCGTTGTTGATTACTCCTTCTATCTGTTCTTCCAATTGCTGAGACGGTGCTAAGCTGATTTCTTCAACAAATTCTTCTGCCATTTTGACAAGATTATGTCCCACAATTGATGATACTATTTTTGTAGAGTTGTCAATATTTCCTATATTTCGTTGTTCAAAAATCAAAATGTATGATTTTTCTTCGCTATTTGAATTGGATGTAGAATTTGATAATGAAAATGTTTCAATGTTATTTTGCGCATTAATGTTTGAGGAGTCAAATAGACTAAATCCTGTTATAAACATAGCTAAAATGATTGATAATAATATAGTTTTCACTTTCATACATATCCTATCCGTGGGTTACATAAATATGAATATTTGCGCCAATTGGACTCTTAAATTAAACTCGATTTATTTTTTATTTCTCCATGTAAGGAATTGCTTTATCCAAATCAAATCAAATTCCTTTCTTTCGACTTTAATAATTTTATGCTATCTTTTGTAACAAATAGATCAGTTAATGCTAAGTTATCCATCTACTTTTAATTATCAATCCTTTTTTAAAACATCTTTAATAATAATGAAAATCAACTATACAGAATGATAAAGCGAAAAAATTTAGTAATAACAATTGGTTTAATTGCAATTTTTGTTGGGCTTTTCTCCAACATGAATACAAATTCCCCCGTTTTAGCCCAACAAAATTCAACAAGCTCGACTTCATCAGAGGTTAGCGTAGAGGACATAGAACAAATAAAGGTATCATTGGACCTGGCAATTGCCGAATTACAAAACAATAATCTGACTGGTGCTTTGAATCACATCGACACATCAGATAATTTGTTAGGTGATGTAGAGGATCAACTTGAACAAGATTTAGGACAAGATGATGATTAACAGAAAATAATTGATCCATTTTTTTTATATCTTTACTTCTCGCAATAGGTCTCAATGACGACTAGATATAAATTCATGATACATACCCAAAAAGTTGTTAATCCTGTTTTTTAAATTCTGAATTGAAATTAAGGGATTTTAAAAATCCATTGAGGATTTTTCTGTCCTCTAATAGCAAAGTTGTTACACTTATCACGAAATTCATCCCCTTCAATGCCAAAACATTGAAAAAAGATCTTAACCTTCTAAAATAACTATCTTCAGTTTGAGCTGATCGAATAGAATATTCAGAAATAGCATATGGTTCAATCACATTTTCATCGGCGTTACCCTCATACCTATCACCAACGTTAAAATCGGCAACAATTGCGATTTTTTCGCTAAAATTAGCTTGATTATTATACCGATTAACATAATTACATGAACCATGATTCTAGGTCATTCTTAGGTT
>JAKDMR010000496.1 GCA_030452275.1 Candidatus Nitrosocosmicus sp.
TACTGGATAACAATAGATTACGAAAATAGATTTTTACATGTATACAAGAGGTCTTGTATACAACACCTAATAGTTATATATATTAGACTATACATATGTATCTGTATACATATCAATGAATAATGAAGGAAATATTAGTGAAAGTGACCAAATTAGGAGAAGATGTGTTATAGATTATGTTAAGATACATCCAGAATGTGACAAAGAAGACGTAATAACTCACTGTACAGCAATTGGGGAAGGTAGTCGCGTCACATTAAGTCAATCGATCAAGGATTTGATAAAAGATGGGGTTCTAAGCGACGGAAAAGTGAGAAAGAACTCTAAATCATACAAGTTAACTGTAGTTTCTGAAAATTTATCATTAATTATTCCGCAAGATTTGGAAGATATTTTTTCAAGACTAAAAACTTTCACAAGTATAATAAAGAAAAAGGTTGAAAATGGTATAACACTAAGCGATGAGTCGGCGATGAGTCGTATCACGAATAAATTTGAATACGAGTCAAAGCAATCTCTACCCTTTTTACCCTATTATGTGACAGAAATCATAAACAGTCTGTATACCTTTTACTTTAATTTCATGTTGCCTAAGAAAATTGAAAACAAGAGTATTATTAATAGACTATACCTGGCTTATTTAGAAAGATTGTCCAAAATATACTCTTTTATTTTAAAAGAATTAGGTGACATTATTATTCATACAGATTATGTCCCGGCCAAGATTAAATCAACTATGTATAAAGGACATTTTGAAAGCGAACAACCTGAACTCTTTCCTATTTATAGAACCGCTAGAATGTGTAGAATTAACGGTATTGAAGAAGAACTATACAATGTTTTAGACCAGCTCTGGATAAGAAATGATAATACTTGTTTATTGTTATACGCCATTAATTCTGAATCTAAGCCCCTAGAGAAGAAATCCATATCTGGTAGAAAAATGGATAAAATGTCGGAGACTAAAGATGGATATGAAGTACAAAATAACAGAACATTGGATAAAATTCATCTTTATATCGACAATTTTGTTTACCAACAGGAGAAAGATGAAGAACAAGAAGAGAAAGAGCAATTTGAAGGCGAAAATACTTACAATTCGTTTGACTAATTAGTGAAACAACTACATGGTCTTTTTATGAAAAACTCTTATCTTATTTGTGTTTATTATTTTGAATTATTCTGTTATCTCGTCATCAATTACCCTTTACCTTGTCGCCCAAAGGCCGAAACCTTTGGGCTTTTCCCACATAATTGTTACACCAGGTAGCATTGATTCCGTCTAGTCTTTGTTGACTGGGATAAAGAGGAAAAATATATCTATTCGCAAATCACTTCAGTTTTAATAAACAACAGTGAATGAGGTCGATATTACAGTAACCGACTTGGCAAAGAAACACCAAGGCAAACAGCCTACCAAGGCTTCTATTCTCTTACTAAATAGACCTACCAAGATGATGAAGAGGTAGTAACAGAAAGTTTTGCTTTAGATGAAGAGGTTCTAAGAATTATGAGCGCAAAGATTGAAGCTATCTATACTGATGAAATAAAACAAAAGAATAATGGAAATCAACTAGAGAATTAGAGGACAATCGTAATAAAGTCATACAATCCGATAAAATTGGTACTAGGATGCGATTTGTGATTGGATTAAATTACCTTCTGACTCTGTCTACGATAAATGTCTGATACTGATATCGAGTTTTTAGAACAGCTAATAAAAAAGGGTAAGGAAGTCTTACCCAGTGACTCTATAGGTATGGAAAATTTGGAACTTGGAATAGAATACTTATTTAAGATGCCCGATTATGATTATTCATTAATTACCCGTATTCTTGATAAATTAAAAGAATTACAATGGGATGTTTCTCCACAAGAATCATTATTAGATTTGTTGCGGAATGGTATAAGAAGCTCAAGACAACAGCTCGCCTCATCTATACAAGCAGAAACACCAAATATCTTTATGACGCTAGACCGTTGTCTTGAAGCTTATAGATCATATTGTCATAGTTGGATACATTTAGCTCAACTTAAACAAACTGTGGTAATCATGGCGGAGAATTATATTAAAACAGTTTCTAACTAATTTGTTTTATTGTCTTTTCCTCATAACAGTAGATCTCCTAACAAAATAATTGAACGTGAAGTCTAATTATTTGACATCATGTTCTCAATTCTCTGATTTCTTTCTGGTTAGTTTCAATCTACACTATTAATTATTTAATTGGGCTAAATAGCGTATAATATTTGATCATCTAAAGATCTACCACTATTTACACAAAGATAACAAATCTCACAGGGGTAAGTC
>JAKDMR010000497.1 GCA_030452275.1 Candidatus Nitrosocosmicus sp.
AATATATTCACTTGCTTGACAAACAGCAATAATAAAAGATCAAAATATTTTGTTATCTTGGATATTGTGGGACTAGATGTTTCTCGCTTTGATTCTTCATCTCAAAAATATCCTAACATCTCTAGTTTGTTTGAGAAAGATGGCGAATATGGATATATGAAACCTGTATTTCCATCTGTAACATGTACTGTACAGGCAAGTATTTTGACAGGAAAATATCCAAAGGACCATGGAATTATTTCAAATGGTTTTTTTGATAGAGAAAACCTCCAGACTCTATTCTGGGAGCAATCCACTAATCTGGTTCAGTCTGAAAAAATCTGGGATATAATAAAAAGCCAAAATGATAAGCTTAAAACAGCCCTGTTATTTTGGCAAAATTCTATGTATTCAAACAATGACTATGTTGTTACTCCACGTCCCATACATTTAGAAAACGGACAGATGGATATGTGGTGTTATTCTAAACCGGTAAACTATTATGAGGAAATAAGCAAGGAAGTTGGCGAATTCAATTTGATGGATTATTGGGGCCCTTTTGCATCCATAAAGTCTTCTGAATGGATAACAAAATCTATCCAATACACTATCAATAACCATCGTCCTAATTTGATATTTGCTTATTTCCCCCAACTCGATTATTCTGCACAGAAATTCGGTCATTCGAGTCCGGAGGTAAACGAAGACTTAAAGCATATTGATACTTGTATTGGTAACATTATAGAAAATGTTAAAGAGGCAGGCATATTTGATGACACCCATTTCCTCTTGCTCTCTGAGTACGGGTTTAACGATGTCAAAGATGCAATATCAATAAATAGGATTTTAAGAGATAGGGGATTACTTCAAGTGAGAACAATAAATGGAAAAGAGTATGTCGATTATGAGTATAGTAATGCCTTTGCAATGGTAGATCATCAAATCGCTCACATTTATATCAAAGATAATAATATTATGGGCAGAACAAAGATCAAGAAAGCGATAGAAGATGTCCCTGGAATCGAAGCAGTCTGTGACCATAAAGAAAAACAAGAACTTCAAATAGATCATGCCAGAAGTGGAGATCTCATTGCGATAGCGGATAAAGACAGATGGTTTAGTTACTACTGGTGGTATGACGACGACCAGTACGAGATCAGCTCAAATCCTGATGTAGGTAAAATTGATGATAACGACAAGGCACCTAGCTTTACTAGAACAGTAGATATTCACAGAAAGCCAGGTTATGATCCACTGGATCTATTTATAGACCCTAAAAGAAAGTGCATCTCTACAGATACACGCTTGATTAAAGGTTCCCACGGAAGACCATACAATATTGAATCGGGAGAGGGATTATCTGCGTTCATATCAAGCAAAAAAATTGAACACATTAAAAAAGACAATTTTAATGGACACCCAGTAATAGATTGCCTGGATGTTTTTGATATAGTGAGAAAGAACTTTGTATAATAAGACAAAAAATTAAGTAGCATATAAGTAAAAAACAATAGACAATAGGTATCAATGCAAAAATGACCTTTTCATATTCTATTGCTTTATCGTCATTTCTTAATATCCAAAAAAACGAGATAGAGACGCTAGAGAACCTAAGCCAATTAGGCCTTACTGAAGTGGAATTGTACGGAGAACCAGATGAAATAGACTTTAATTACTTCAAAGATATCCTAAATTCATTTAACATAAGGATAACAGGCATCACCGGTATGTGGGGTAGGTCGAGTTCAAATGGGTGGAAAAGGCGTCTACTGAGTCACGATAAATCAATCCTGAAATACTCTGAAGATTATGTGCTAAAGTGCATAAAATTATGTAACTATTTTGGAGGAAAACGAATTAATCTATGCTTATTTTCAGATCCTATATATTCATTTGATATAACACATAGGAACGTTATTGCTGGGGAAAAGAATAAAGCCTTGAAAAATTGTGTGCCTTTATTGTCCGATCTGTTAAAAATTGCAAAAGCAGAGAATGTTTCCTTAATGATAGAACCACTAAATCGTTACTCTACACCCTATTGTTGCACTTATTCAGACGCACTACAGCTGATTGAAAAGTGTCATGATTTAGAACTAATGTTAGATACGTTTCATATGAATATTGAGGAAGACAGATTTGAGGAGACGATTCTAAATTCTCAGCCTAGTCTCTCACACGTGCACTTTGCTGATAATAACAGAAAGATGCCTGGATTTGGTCATATTGATTTTGATACTATAATAAAAACATTAAAAAAAATCTCATATAGTGGTAAAATTAGTTTTGAACCCACATTTCCAAATGGAAATTATTTTTCTTCCTTAGA
>JAKDMR010000058.1 GCA_030452275.1 Candidatus Nitrosocosmicus sp.
TGTAATTATATCAATAAATTTGATACAAAGTTGTAATTTTCAATGGGCCGGGTCGGATGCAGGTCATAATTGCCTGTAACCGGCAGTTAGAATAGCAACCAGACTATAGAATTCTACATGAATCTTCTCAACCCTACAAAATACTTGGTTCAAATCTGAAGAAATATGCTACAAAAATGATATTCCATTTTAACCTCAACCTGAGGATGAAAGTAGATCTATAAATTGATCACATGCGAATATAAAAAATAAAAAATGGCTAATTATTTATATTGACGATTTTCAATTTATACTAATCCCAAGTAAAATTGGACGTGCTATGGTATATTCATTTTGAGTTTGTAAACTATTATGATAATCAAATGTATTGCCTATATTCATAAAATAATCTTCAGAATTTACACTCCATGTGGGAACTATCCCATCATCATAGCCGAAAATATATGGATTTCCGGATACAAATCTCATCCAATTACCGTAAATAGTATAATAGTCTGTATTTGGATTTTGTATTGCCTGAGTTGCCAGAGATTCAAATTTTAAATCATTTATTGCAGGGTAACACCAAACATCCCAGAATGCTAAAGGTGCACCTCTATTGGGGGTTCCAATCATTATTAGATTTTTAACGCTATTGTTGCCGTCTTCCAAATAGACCATGGTATCCAATCCCCCCTTACTAAATCCAACTATGTTTACTTTTTCAGATCCAGATTCTTGTTTAACTAGTTCTACTTTTTGTCTTAATTCATTAGCATGATCCTCTGAAGAACCACAACTACCGTCGATAAATTAAATTATTAGGATAAATTTTTTACCACGGAATAATTTACTATCGATCACATTATCTAATTATGAAACAAAATACTAGCCTTTGACGTTTTAATACGAATATTTCGAATTTATGATCGCAATTGTTTTATATTGTATGGATTATACAATAATAGCAATACTAATATTCCAAAGTCTGATTGGAGTTATTTTAGAGGGACAACGAAAAAAACACTTGGTTCAGAGGCGGTTTCATAGGCGCCAGAAAAATTAGGTTGTATTATCCTTTAATGTTTATTATAATGTGAAAGCAAACGGTAAAAAAGTGAACTTATGATCTTTATAATATTATTAGAAAAGGGAGATTACTATCAAGTACAAAAATTGAACTTGAATTTATTACGTGTTTTGGATGTTACTAATCTCTGGTTAGTTAGTAGTCAAGTTCTCTCTGAGCTTTTACAATATAATTTCGCTGAATATAAATTTAAATATTTATTTCAAATTATTATAGTTAAAGTTGTTATTCAAAATAGTTGACAACAAATTGGCCATAGCGAGCGTCTGGGACCATAGTTATCAGATACTTAACGAAAGTATGTACCAAACAGATAGATATGAAAATGCAAAAATAAGTTGGCACGTACTTGATGTACGGGACTTAAATGATGATTCCACCAATTCTTTAGAAAGATATAAAGAAAAGATAGATCTTGCATGGGAATTAATACAAGAGCACGGAAAAGTTGTTATTTGTTGCGTAGCTGGAAGATCTAGAAGTAATGCGATTGCATTGGGTGTTCTTATCAAGTATTTTGGTATGGACTTTTATAAAGCATTAGAGTTTATCAAATCGAAGGTTCCAAGGTCTAATATAGATCCAGCTCATTTGGAAAAATTAAAGAATTTGTTTCATGTTACGTTACCTTGATGTAAGATGATCTTTCTGGGAATCTAATGTTTTTAGGATTCTATGATTTATACTTGATCCTCTTGATTATACCCTATGTCATTCGAAGGGACGATTAATACTTTATCTTGATGGTTTTTCAAGTTGAAACAACTTACAAGAATGCTAACAAACTCGGAAAAATTATTTCTTCTATACATTACATGATGGGTTCCGAGTTCCCCAAAAGCTTAAGTGATGACATGCAAATATTTAACAAGTCAATGATACTATAAAATTCTTTGGTAAAGGTGATGTCCGTTTAGTTAGATTGCGATCGAGTCCGTTTTTTTATAATTGTAACAATCTTATACATATAGCTAGTCTTTTGAATAATAAATGTATTTGGAATGTCTCTCTACATAACCAGATCTACCACTATATTCATGATTCATCTAACAATTACGTTGTAGTATTACTAGAAAAAAATAGATTCTACCAAAATCTGATTCTATAATATTGTCTGATGTATCATGTCATAGTAATACATCATTTTTCATATTCCTTATTTGTTTTATTATTTAGAGAATTCAGTTCGCTTTCTAGTTGGGAAATTAATTTTTGATTAATTGATTCTCTTAGATTCATCAAAAATGTGTATTTATTATTTAATTCTTTAAATTCTTCTACTTTTACAAGCGATTTTAGTATCCCAGAAAGACCACTAACTTCCATTCCTTGACTTAATATTGTAATCAGTACCAATTGAACGGCAAATCGGGCAGTGTATATGGAAGCGTTGTATAAATTACTTGCTAGTAATCCGTTGGCTTCTCGAAGTGTTTCCTTGGCTAACCACATTCTTCGTCTTTGTGACCTTGTAAGATGATGTTCATTTGCTTCTAACAACTTCTTTTCTGATGTTGTTAAAATCTCATCAGCTATTTTTAATGTAGAAGATCCATCATTTTTATTGGCAATTTTCAAATTGTGTATATCTAAAAATACATCCACGAAGTTTGGAGCATATTTTTGTAAGGAATTGACGAACCACTTAGGCTTTTGAAATTTGCATTTGCTAAAACATAACCATAGCGTACCCATTATGTTTGAAGCATCTCTTAAAGCCAACTCAGTAATATTCTTGTTATCAACATGTGATTTGGCTTCATTTAGAAACATTCTACTTGTATTTAGTGCATTTAGGACATGTTCATATCCTAACTTTGCACGTGAAGCTGCATTTATGAGATTATAGCCAGAATTTTCGGTTTGATAAAGACATCGGGAATTTGCTATGCGTCCGGCAATTCGAAGCTCTGCAAAATCCAAGTTATTTGACTTGAATTTATCGAGACACGTCTGCTGGTTATAATATTCTACAAAAATATCTATGTCTCTAACATGAAATTTGTCATCGGGTGGCGTATCTATGTCATTAATAAAAGCCATTAAATCGATATCCGAATCTTTAGTAGACCAGCCTAGCGAAACTGATCCAGTTAACATTATCGAATTTATCGCGTTATTCTTAATAAGATTTGGAAGTAAATCCAAGGCAATTTTAAATCTCTGGTTAGAGGACTCATTTATTACTTGTTCGTTCTTGCCGTTATTTTGATCCAATGACAACTTCGTTTTTAGTCCGGCAGTACTTTACTTGTGCTATAAGATAAATATAGTCTTGAATAAACACGTCACCCTATTTCGACAATCTGAAAATCCTAACTGAGATTTGGGGAACATTCCGAAATACTGATATTAAAAATAAAAAAAATTTAGGCTATTTCTTTCTGCAAAAAGGTCTATGTGGATTTTTAAAATCTTTCAGAGCCTTTTGGTCTTTGAACTAAGTTTACCTTAAAATCATAGTCATCTACATTTTGAGAGGGGCCAGACAATTTTACGTGGCCTTCGCGAACTAATGCTTCTTTCATCTTAAGATGTATGGCCTTCTCATCATCATGCGAGAGGTCTTGATAATTCAACCCAAGGGATGTCACTATCTCTCTTATTAAAACACCTTTAACGTGCATCATTGTGTTAATGGATGGAATACATATAAATATTCCTGCGGCTTGTCTCATCAATTAAATTCCATTAGTAGACAATATTTCAATGAAAAATGGCAACTTTAAATAACTAATTCGCTTGTATATCAAAGACGTATTTTGTTGATTTCTTTCATTAGGTCATAACAAGATAGATAAATCTCTACTGCTATCTGTTAGCCAAAAGCATATCCATATCAAGAATATCTGGCCCAGAAAATAGATCTTAGTTTGCTGTCTTAATATTTGTATTAATCATATTGCAAGATTTGTAGAATTAAATGCAGTCAGTGAAATTTTGTTATGTTATGGATTATTATGTTCAATCAATGCATTTAATCCTTGTACTGGATATTCAGGTCGTAAAAAGTACACGCATAAAAAAGTATGGTTTATGTTTTGTCAGGATCAATAAATTATATTTTTAATCGAGATCTTGATACATTATGAATCGTTTGTTATACCTGAAGTAGATTTAAATTCGCTCTTGGCATATTCTTCAAATTCACTGTCAGGCAATTTTTGTCGCATCTTGATAAAAGAAATTGCATCATCTCCTATTACATATCTAGTATCAGGAGAGTCTGTTAATACTGCATGCATTATTCCTTCTGCAACCTTGATAGGTTCAATTCCTTTCTTCATTTTTTCTTGCAATCCATTTATCATTTCTTCTATTGCAATGGAATGCTTATCCCTCTTTTTTCTCATCAAAGCAGAATTCAAAAGATCTGTCTTAACAAATCCGGGTTCAATTAAAATAGCTTTAATTCCTAATGACTCTATTTCAAATTTTAGAGACTCGGTCCATCCTTCAAGGGCAAATTTTGTACTGCAATAAGATGAGAATAGTGGACCACCAACCTTCCCGGCAACAGAAGTTACGTTGACTATGATTCCACTCTTTTGTCTTTTCATAATTTCTAGTATCGGTAATGTAGTTCTAATTACACCAAAAAAATTGGTCTCAAAGATCTCTTTAGTTTCTTCAAGTGTAGTATCCTGTACACTCGAAACAAGACCGACTCCTGCATTGTTAACTAGTATATCTATGCCTCCCTCTTGAAATAAAATGTGTTCTATTACATTTCTTATCGAATTATCATCATTTACATCAAGTTGCAAAACTTCCAAGGATAGGTTTTCAGATTCTGCAATATCAATTAATCGTGGGGATTTTTCCAAATTACGCATCGTTGCATAAGTTTTAAAGTTATTTCTAGCAAAAAATAATGATGTTTCAAATCCTATCCCACTAGAACATCCAGTAATGATCACAACTCCTTTCTTTCCGATATCGTTCATCAGCTTAAGTTAAAAAGTTTAGTTAAATTCTTTTCTAACAAATCTATATAATCCGATGATAAACAGCTATTTGGACCGAAAGTTGAACGAAATTTATCTACGTATCTTCTATCATAACATAACTTGTTACCTATTAGTCCAGTATACTGATATAGAGCGTTTCCCTTATCTCCAACTTTTATCAATCCCTGATTAATCCCCTGTTTATATAACTGAGTATCAATATATGGGGTTGGTAAAGTCACAGAGACTCTTACCCGATTATCGAGTTTAGATAGAAAGCGCATGGTTTTTGAAATGGTCTCTTTAGTTTCATTAGGAAGACCAAATAGTATAAACATTAATGGATTTAATCCAAGTTTTGCCATGTTATTTATATGTTCAGCTGCGGATTCCAAACGGTTGTCCTTGCCTATTTTTCTCAGAATCGATTCATTTCCAGTTTCAAGTCCAAATTCTAAGGAAATAAATTTAGCCTTTTGAAATCGTCGAATTTTTTCATCAGATAAAAAAGATAAATTAGATTGACAACCAAATTGTAATGGAATCTTTTCCAATCGCTCTAAAACGTCGAATGCCCAATCGTCATTAGCACCAAAGGATTCGTCAATAAAATATACATAGTCTTTTCTCGAGTGACTCGCAAGCCATTTCAACTCTTCCTCTACTTTTGAAGGATGTTTTGTTCTATACTTACTTCTATGGGTTATAGTATTACAAAAACTACATTGGTAGGGACAACCTCTTGACCCTTCATACAAATGTCCAAATTTTGACATGTTAGGGTGATTATGTGCAGCGTAGTTTACTCCAATAGTTTCCTCATATGCTATCCTTGGCAATTCATTAAGAGAACGTACAATTGCAGGATATGCGCGATCTTGACTCGGGCTAGTCATTAAACCGTCAATATCATCTAGAGGCTGATCTTCGATCAATCTAGATACTGCGATTGAAATTGAAAACTCTGCTTCTCCGAGGATAACAGAGTCTATTCCTAATGCGAGTAATTCCTTCCAATGAGCAGCTACGTGTGGGCCAAATACTATAATTTTTGGGAGAGGTCTTGTACCAAAGACCTCTTTCACTTTGCGCCATTGGATAAGAAAGTTTTCTAATCCCAAGGGATGATTATTCCATTGGAGATAACTGTTTGTAGTTGAGAGTACCAAGATGTCTGAACTTTTGGCAAATATGCAGTCTGATTCAGTCTCCCATAAGTTTACGAGCCTGCATTCACCGTATTTTTTACATGTTGCAATAGCATATAAAATATCTAAGGGTTCTTCTTTTTTTCGAGAGCCTTGATATAAAGATGGAGTAGTATGAAAGTCGGTTGAAATAAAACCAATTCGAGGATATTTACTGATTTTCATTTCATAATGACATAATCATTATAATCTAAAACCTTTTTGGATTTAGGATCAGAAAGGTCTATCCATTCTCCCATATTTATGAAATTGGTGTTGTTGTATTTGAATCGCTTGTTCATTATTATTTCGTTTAACCATAATGGCGTTCTTCTTGCTATGTGTTCTATTTCAATATCATTTTCAGATAGATATTTTGACTTTATCAACTGATTTAAGTATTTTAAAGCTGAATTACCTATGGATCTACTTTCTGATTCCAATTCTATATTCCAAACACAGTCAAAATGTTTTGTAATGTTATCCGATAAGAAACCTCTTTTGAGGATTCGGATACTATCTTTAGATTTCTCGTTCCTAAGGTCTGCTGAATTAAGCAAATCTAAACACATATTCGCCATTTCATATTCATTATCCGCAAATTGAAAGCATTTTCTTCTTCCGATACCTTCTAATCCCAATTTTGTTGCAACTGTTGGTAATCCACTAGCAATATAATATAATAATTTTGTTCTAAAGCCACTTCCTTTGAACATTGGAGATAATGCGATATCACATTCATGAAGATAAGGTATAGGATTATCTACCTGTCCAAAACAAACAACGTTACTAGATTTTATTTTTTTGAATAATGAACGTGGACAATCTCCGATAACATGAATTCTTATGTTTTTATTATATGATTTTATAATCGGTAATAACTTATTGCAAATCCATTCAAGAGCTTCATAATTAGGGTTATGATAAAAATTTCCAAGAAAACCTAAAACATGACCTCGTCCAACATGTCTTTTGGGCTGAATCAGATTGCTAGAGATGGTAGCAGGGACGAAAAAGAGTTTTTTCTTTTTTCCTACAAATTTACTTAGTTCTGACTTTATGTCTTTGGTAATGCAGAACACCGCATCTGATAATTCGGCAGCTATTAAGTCTATTGCCCGATCAAGAGGTTTTTCTCGGTAGTTTTTATTATTGAGATCGTGACAATCAAAAATAATTTTTGTCTTAATTGGTAAAATTTTGTTATAAACCGCAGAGCAGACTTCAGTAGGGTTTTTCATTACAATTGCATCGGGAGAGAGCATATTCAAAATTGATGAAATCACTTTTGTACCGTTATAGTAATCATGAGGATTAACTAGTATAACTTGGAATTTAGATTTAGTTAACATATCTAAATTTGACCAACCACGAAAAGCATGAATGAATGTAATTTCATAGCCTTTTCTCATCAGTCCTTTTACCAATTCTAAATCTCTGAATGTCGCACCCTCGCCACTAGGGAGAAGTGTTCCATCTGAGAAAAGCACTATAGTTTTTTTCACCAGTAAGTCTAGATTTTTAAGTATTCTACGATCCTTATAGGTTTAGCTTATGCTATCAGAATTAGATCTTATGAAGATGACTATTAAGGAAATCTATTAAATTTCCTAAGAATCTCATCTCATCTTCCAAGTAAATATTTTTTTTCAAAAGATACACGACCATTTCTAAAGCAAAAATGTAGCGGAAAAAGAAAGATTCTGAAGCCAGGTCATCTTTGATTGCAATATCGTCATAGCCAATAAGAAATGATTCTATTAAATCAATGCGATTTCGAAATTCAAACCACACGAGTTTGATCATGTCGAGGTAAGGGTGTCCTATTGATGCAACTTCCCAGTCAATGACGCATATATTCGAAATTTTATCAGGTTTGTATAAAATATTCTCAGTACGGAAGTCTCTATGCAGCAGGGAGGGCCTCTTTAATTTTGAATACTTTGACCCTTCATCATCAATAACGATAGATATGTTATCAATCGTTCTTTTCTTTATACCCCCATTAATTAGAATCCCTTCATGTTTCAGAATTAAATTGTGCCAAATTTTTAAAGGAGGTAATTGTTTCTTAGGATCTGAAATCGATCCATATTTATCCGTCTCAATAGGAGTATTATGAATTCGACGAAGTGTTTTACCTAAGATTTTGGCGTGTTCTGTTGCATACTTATTTGAATCTATAAATGATGGAAATTGTTGCAGATCCTCATCTTCAAAAAGAATATAATTGTATTGTTTCCAAAATCCTGCTTGATTTATTTTTGTAATGTGCTTAAAATCTGATAAATGAAGAATAAGATATACTTTGCATTCTGTAGCCCATTTATTTTCATTAGAAAATATTTTCAATACATACTTTTTGTCATTCAAATCGCGAACATGCAATAAAGTATTGGTTTCATATGTTGTGTATATTTTTGATAAAATCCTCAAATTTAGGTATTCTAATAGGAGATTTAATTCTAAATCTATTATATGACTTCACCTCTGGGCTTGCTCATCAATTAGCGTGAGAAGGGATTTTTCCTTGATATGAGAACTAAAATCTGGTCCAAAAGAAATTTTATAAGCTGGAATGTTTTCTATCATTTTTATCAACTCCCTATTAACTATTTCTTTTAAAGAGACATTGGAAATTTTCCTTAAATATATCCATGGTTCAGGCCATACCTCATCAATCGGTGTCCGAGTTTCCTTGGTAAGTATATCTATTACTGAAGTTGGATCCAGTCTGGTTATCGAAGGTATCATGTTAATATTACTAAATGAAGGTATCAATAATTTTTTTAAGGGTGATGACTCAATAAACGGAACGTCCAAAATTGTCGTTAATTCCTTAGGGTTCAACTCTAATTTAGATCTATTCATTTTGTTTGAAAAATCAAGACTAGGTATTGGTGATTTGTAATTGACCTGCTCAAACTCTAGGTGGCGATTTTTCAAGTTTGAAATTAGCTTCTGACTCCCATACAAAGTACCTAAACCTATTCTAATCGATATTGGGAATGATCCTAAAGTATTGCTCGAAGGAAAGTATAACGTTCTATCATTAGTGATATAAGCTGCGTTATGTGATTCTAATAGAGTAAGAATTAAAGTCGTCTTGCCAACCCCTGATGGTCCGATAACCATAACTCCTATGTCATCAAGGGATACAGAACCTGCATGAAAAGCTATGATCCCTGTGTCCTCAAGATATCGATAAATTATCTCTCGAACTATTCTCAGCATATGCTGTGTATATTCTAGAGGAGTCAAAGACATACAT
>JAKDMR010000498.1 GCA_030452275.1 Candidatus Nitrosocosmicus sp.
CAAATTCTCTAGGATTTACAGAAACTCCATCTTTTATAATAATGAACAGTGAAGGTGCATTTATTGAAAAAATACAAGGTCCAAGGCCTTTTCCAATATTTTAGACAGTTATTGATGGTCTGGAAAATAAGATACTTAAAAATTAAATGTTATGTTTTTTTGCATTTAAAATAGTATACGGTTCAAATCCAATTTTATTTATTGGATTAACCATTCTAGCCTTCACTTTATTTTGGATTTTTTTTAATGTCTCTGATAAACTACTGTATTTTTCTCCGATGCTTTATTTTTATCTACCAAATGATACTATAGTAGGATTCATTTTATCAAATGTAAGTGCATTACTTCTGGGAGTTATTGTTTCAATGAATATATACCTATTGAGAAATTCAAGTATTAAATTAGATAAATCATTTCTTTTTTTTGCAAGATGTAGTTTAATCAGATAAACATAGCTTGATATACTTGGTCCATAACTGATCATTATCCACATATGGTACTTCCAATACCTCTGTTTGATTATTCATTATGGATTCTGTTCAGTCTTTTTGTAGGAATCGCTTTAGCTTTGGATTTGGGTCTTTTAACTAAAATTACGTCGATTATCAGATTTGGAAGTAAACGATCAGAAATTCTACATAGAGGAAAAAGAGAACAAGAAAAAGAGAACAAGAATAAAGACATCGATTCAAACAATATAAATTTAGAAGAATTACGTTTAGCCGATCAGGCATCCCAAGATACTATATCAAAAGATAGACCTCAGACGAAAGATAATAATCAAGATGAGTCTCAAAAATCAAACACCTTCAAACACGCACTACATTAGACAATAATATGGATTTCGCTATCAATATTTTTTGCAGGGATCATTTACTTTATGCAAGGATACGAGAATGCTCTATTGTTTCTTACTGGTTATGCGATTGAAAAATCTTTAAGTATGGATAACATGTTTGTATTTTTGATTATATTCTCTTCTCTAGGAATTCCATTCTCCTTTCAACACAGGGTATTGATGGTTGGCATCATAAGTGCTATTGGAATGAGAATTGTTTTAATTTTGGCGGGCATATCATTGCTTGAAACTTTTCATTGGATGGTATATGTGTTTGGAGGGCTGCTACTTTTTACAGCCCTTAGAATGCTAATTGAAAAGAAGGAGAAAAAAATAGAAATAGAAAAGAATATTGCAGTACGCATTCTAAAGAAATTCCTACCTATTACAACAGAGTTACGTGAAAATAAATTTCTAATAAAAAAAACCAATCTTGACAAGATTACTACTTATGCTACTCCAATGCTGGTAGCCTTGATAATAATTGAGGCAACTGATTTGGTATTCGCTTTGGATTCTATTCCAGCTATATTAGCAATCACAACAGATACCTTTATTGTAATAACTTCTAATTTGTTTGCAATACTTGGTTTGAGAAGTTTGTATTTTCTTTTAGCGGGAATGATGGATAAGTTCTACTATCTTAAACCTGGCTTAGCAGCAATATTGGCGTTTGTAGGCATAAAAATAATCATTTCAGACTATTTCAAAATACCATTGCCTATATCAATATCTATCATTTTTGCTATTCTTGCTGCGGTAGTAATTCTATCTACACTACGAAGTAAGAATATTAAAAAGGAACAGAATATTAACTGATGGTTATAGGGCATATATGCTTCATTAATCCAAGAACGCATTTACCACAAGGAATTTAATTCCATCAATCCACTGTTTATTACCAATTTTGACCAAATACTTTATTTCTTGCGTAATTAGAACCAATGGAAAAACTATCATAAAGTTAGCAACTATCATCTGACTTTCAGATAAGCGTTATAATTTTTACAAGTAATCATCATTATTCCATAAAATTTTAAAGGCCGTCTTATTACACAAAAGATCTATTAATGATCCAAAGGGATCGGAAAATTATGGAATAATCTTACTGACAAGCACTGCGTTTGTTATAAAACCTACTGCATTTTAACTAAAAATGATCGAAATTGACGTATAAATAATAGTAATCAGTTTCTTTTCTAAAGACTTTCAGTAATTTTTATTATTAATGCTTTGTTTCCTAATTACGAAAATCGGTATCTGATATTCTTTTTTTGCGTTGTAATATGAAAAGGTAAATTATTATAATCAGTTTTGACTAAAAATGTTAAAAAATGAAGACAAAATTGAATTAGGATACAGAGCATTGTTTAAGATATTAAATTAGTTTTATCTGCACCAATATAAATTAATTAAATGGATATTGAAAAGTTATCTTGTTTTAATACTATCAAATA
>JAKDMR010000499.1 GCA_030452275.1 Candidatus Nitrosocosmicus sp.
AACACAGTCTATAATAATATGATTAAACATATTTATCCATAGACATTTCATTTGATTTCTTGTATATTTTGTCTTGAAACTTTGATTCAACCCAGAGTTTCTCTATTTTATCAGCACGAAGTGACCGATTTTGATATTGTTCATTTATTGTATAACCTTCGCCAAATTTCTTAACTAAACCTATTTTCAAAATTAATTGGATAAGTTCGTTAAAAACTTCATTTTTGAAGTTTTGAGATTGATTAAGAAGTTGATAGTCGCAATATTCTCTAAGATCTTTGTCTGTAAAAAAATATTGATGGGTCTCTCCCTCAATCTTGTTTAATGCTTTTTTTGATTTTATAAAGATTAAAAAGGCTTTTAACTTTGTTACAGGATGACTTAAAGGGAAGAAATTAATTGGTCCTTCACCTACTAGATCGATACCTTTTCTCAAATAGTTATTAAACTTATTCTCACCATGAATTAGTTTATATGCATATTTCGATTGAATTGCTTCCGAAGGGCAAATTAATTTTAGTTTTTTAATTGGCTGTAATGAACCGATTTGCCAGAGGATCATTTTATAATTGCTAGATAATGCTTCCTTTTCAAATACCGGTTTCAATGAATCCACTGTCATAGAATCGACACACAAGACATGTTCATAGAATAAGTTTTCTGGTCCATCAAAAATTTCTTCTATTTTTGATTCATACCTCTTGACCTCTTCACATTTTTCTTTGAATTCCATTAGAATTGTATTTGAATTTGAGCCGGTCTTCACTTCAATAAACACTAACACAACCTTTTTTGAGTCCTTCTTGTAAATTAAACAATCAAAATTCTTGTTTCCTTCTTCATGAAATGGATCACATGCAAATAACTGATATCCCGATAAAGTAGGCATACCAGTCATCGTTTCGATATTTGGATTCTTTATAAAGGGAGAAATCACTAATTTTAAAATATAATCGTGTGTTTCACGTAGGCTGATTTCTCTTTCATGACTCTCAAAGAAACCTTTTTTTTCTGTTTTCTTGGTTCGAATGGGTTTTCTGTTGTCTATTGATTTGATCGGAAAATTAGATATATGTATAGAATTTGAATTTACAGAATCTTTAGATTGTATTTCATTTGACTTTTCCTCATTCAAATACATACTTCACTTAGAGGCAGCAGTTTTGCAGATTCATCTATATTTTCTACAATTTCTTTATAAAATTCCAGAAATGATTCAAATGTTACTTTGTACTTCGGCATTAAAATAATTGAATTTTTAAATGCAATAATAGAAAAGATTGTGCCTTTATTTCTATCGATCACATCACTGATCATATGGATTGGATCAATTGCAACAAATTTAGGTTCAAAGAAAACAAAGTGGGATTTCAATTTAGCAATTAATTCAGTTGTACTTTCCTTATCTTGTTCTTCATCAAATTGGATTCTTCCTGGCATGCTCTTATAATTTTCAATATTCTTATCTTTTACTATTTCAGTGGTAATTGACTGAGTAATATTTCGCATCTGATTTTCTTCCTCTCGAATTTTTTCTATTACATGATCCATTAACTCAAAGGCTTTTTGGTTTATTTTTTTTAAGTGAAATAATCCTTCTGTTGTTATTTGGACTCTACTATTTTCATACACAAACTCTATTGATCTGACCGATAGACCTAGATGATATTCTAATTCCTTTACTCTTTTGATGCCGTCGTCTTTGTTGTCTGTACGATAGTACAGTTTGCGATTAGCGTGTTCCTTTACATAAGATATTACTTTGTATTCGTTTCTTTTTCTCTCTCCATAAAAATTAAGAATACCGCAATTTTTATTTTCAATTAGATCGTCTCTAACTATCTTAAATGTTTCTGGTTTTATCCACATATGATACAAACCAAATGCCGTTCTTAGTTTATTCTTCAATGTTTTTTCATAGCCTTCTCTTGTAGAAGATGTGAACAACATCAATAATCCTGGTTCTTTTTCATGTATCCAGTACTCAGCCGAGATTTTTGATCCAGTACTTGGATATTCATAATGTAGTGTAATTAAATAAAATTCACCAAATCGCTTTGCAGGTTCCAACAGTTTTTGAGTAGACCTTTTATCTGCGTGAATATAATAAACCTTCAACATATTCTCTTTTTTTGAAGAAAATACTTTCTCTTTTTCTTTTATAATGTACTCTACCCACTCTTTGTACTTCCATTCTTGTTCGGGTATGTTCATCTTCACTTCCATTTCACCACCTTTTTTAAATATTGTAAATTATGTATCTCATATTCTTATATTGTTATGTATCTTGATT
>JAKDMR010000500.1 GCA_030452275.1 Candidatus Nitrosocosmicus sp.
CTTTATCAATTCTTTACCATTTTCATCCACTATAGATTGTACAGTTCCAAATACAGGTAACCCGTAGAAATGATCATCGGTTTTTACTGGATCAATGTTGAGATTAAATATATTCCCGTTAAGTAAAGATATATGAGTCAAAACATCATTCCATTGTATATTTTCGTCAGTAGTAATATCGGCTATACCATTAAACATTGTCGAATTATTCTGTAATGATATCTTCGTAATAGGATGTTGAGCCATCAAATCTGTAGCGTTTACCATGCTTAAACCAAATGGCATACCAGTTGCATTACTCAAGGTTTCAATTGTATGTTTATGAGCTGCTGTTCCGTCAGCCTGTGCCATATCGATCTCTACAACAAAGTTTGTAAGATTTCCATCTGCTACATTAAATTCCCAATCACCACCCAGAACCCACATTACATTCTCAGTCGAATTGTCTCTTCCTACTAGAGTATCTGAAGCTAAGCTAGATATCTGACCTTGAGCCCTAAATGAATCTATTATTGTTCCTGTTGTGTTTTTAGAGTCAGTTGCATTCTGCGCGTTGGCACTTTGTACACTGAGATTAGGTGTAATGTTAGTAACAATAAGAAATATCATCACAGTTGCTATGCCTAAAAATGAAAAATTCATCTTTGAAAATTTAACTTTATTCATTATGATCATTGAGCGAAAATAGTATAAATAGTCCATTATCTCTGTTTTATTTGGGTTAGTTACTGATACAAAATAATTCAATTGTTCTTGTTGATTTATGTTCAAAACTACAAAACAAGAATTCATGATGATAAAAATAATGAATTTCAGAGTAATTTAGAATTGATTTTTCCTAAAGTCTTTTTTGTGGTTGTAGGTGCGATGATTGCTGCAGTAACTTTCAGAATGGCGGGTACTGTATTTCAAATGCACTTGGGATTGCCATATCATCTTATCTGGATATCATTTGGACAAGTAGTTGGTGTCTATTATCAACAATTGTTTCGATCATTGCAGGGATATCAATTCATGTGATAACATCCATATCTATCGGGATTGTAATTGGCATATTTCTCTATAAAAGAGGAATATTAAATATAAGATTTCTAATGGACTAATTTATGGAATTTTCGCAGGATCGATTGTTTCTGTTGCATTTTTTGTTCCTGTACGTGAGTTAATTCTATCTGATCAGATGGTAAATACTATTATGGAAATAAATCCAGGGATGAGGATAATTTAGTTTTGCCAGCAAACCTCTGTTATATTCTTTAGAATAGATCCCTCCATTATCGTATCTTGTTGTCCTAATATCTTATTACCTAATTGTGACTTTTCTAATCCTTCAGCAAGTGTAAGACCGGGATTACCAATATCTGTGTTATTTAAAAATATTACACGATTGCTGCCTGTAGATTTTTCGATGTCGGTAATATTAGAAAATCCTCTAGATTCATCTTTACCAAGGGGTGAAATAACTTCTTTGGATGGTGACGGGCCCGCCACAGAAGTTTTGTTAGCATCTATGGAAATACATTCTATAGGGGTAGATATATTTTGTCCAAAAGTGTTTTGCTGTTGCATAGGAAATACTAACAAGGATGACAATATTAGGACAGCTGATATAGCAAGCACGGACATTTTATAATTGATTTTGTTTTTAGTCATACATGATAACATAATTTAACAAATGTTTTATAGTACAACTTATTGGAATGGCTATTTACATGGGTTTTAATGCATTGATATGATAATTACAAGAGTTCCTTTATTGTTTTTTCACCACCCTACGAAGTTGGTTTTGACTGAGTTATTATCAAACACCGTATGATCTCCACATTCCAGTTGATTACTTTCTTTGAGCCTATCCCTAACCTAACAAGAATATTGCTTCTTTTCTTTATTACTAATTTGTGACCTGTATCCAGAAGGAAGAGAAAGGGTTTGATAAAAAGGATAATCTTTGGACCATATCCATTCTAGATAAATTACGGGATGAGATTAAGAATCTTTTATCCAAAGAAAAACCAAACAAAACTGTAGGTCGACCATTTGTACGATACAGAAAAGTATTTGATGGTATTCTGGACGTTCTTAGAACAGGACTCCAGTGAAGGAAAATAATATTAAAAGAATATGGGTCGGGCTCATTCTGTCACAAGGGATTTTAGGAGTGGTATAAACCAGATGTTTTCAAAGAGGTATGAATTAGATTATTAAGAATCTCTGATGATATAGTCGGTATCAACTGTAGATCTCTTGCGTAATTAGTCAAAAGAGCTTTATTTCTGTCTAGCGTATGTAA
>JAKDMR010000501.1 GCA_030452275.1 Candidatus Nitrosocosmicus sp.
TTATTTTAATATGATTAAATTTATACTTTCTTTGATTTAATCAAGAAATTATAATAATCGATATATAATTATAAAATTTTTAGCCCATGCAGCAATAAGTGAATTAGATGAGGTTATTTCTAGGTGATCGAGGATAAACTAGAATCGAATTCTAGTCGTTCTGAATATTTCATATTTGCTTGAATACATCCATTGGGGAACAGTTAAGTCTAAAATAATTCTAAATATTAAAAACTGTTACAAAAAAGGTGTATAACTAACTACTACTATTTAGGTAATAGATCTTTAAGGTACCACATTGCAAAGATCCCTTTTCCATGCTCCTCGTCTATATATGATTCATAAACTCCTACAATACTCCTAAGCATTTCTAGATTTCCTGTTGCATTGGTATCAAAGAAAGCCGCCCCTAGACTTGTTCTAATGCCCACTTCAGTAGTATTTGTCATTTCCATAAAGGAATAACTTGCTGTGCCGTTTTGAGAAGATGTAAAAAGTGCTCTACCAGTAAGAAAGTTGGTTCCATCCTCTCTTGAGACTTCATTACCGCTTCCTGAAGCAATTATTTGCAAATTGTCTAATGTTCCATTACCCTCAAACGAGAACACAGAACTAGAAGAATCACTACCATTTTCAGAGTCATCGAGGTTTTGACTTGCTGGAAATTCAAATTCTTCTGTATAGAAAGGTTTACCAAGTGTCAGGTTAGTATTCTTCACATCTATAGAATCCAGAATACTGCTTTCATCCAGAAGTTGGGAAAAACCTGTATTTCCTAATGAAAGTGCATAGATAGTTGTTGTTACCATCATTATTATTAGAACTAAATTTGCTGAATGTTTTTTCATCAACTTGATGTAATAGATAGAGTATATAAGAATGACTTTCGTTTATCCTATCGATATCTATGGCGGACTATTTTTTCTGTAAGATTACAAGTTCAGAATATGAATACATCCATCGGGATAGGATTTAGGATTGAATATAATCTACTGTCGACAGAGGGATAAAAAAACAAAATGAAGAATGTATGTTACTTGATAATTGGTATTCTCTAATTTCCGCTGAGCCTTTTGTTGCGTGTGCATGAGAATGGTTTTATATTATTCCTTTCCAGCATCTAGAAGATTAAAACGTATATCCAATAGTTATCTTCGACCAAAATATATCAATAAATGAAGAAAGAAACTGAATTAGGAAACAATGTAGTTGTAGTAGGATTTTTATATACTATCGATTTTTGAGCACACGTGTAGATAATGAACTGTATTTAACCATGAACCATAGATTTCATCAATAAAACGTTTTAGATACTTGTTTTTATTAGTATCGCATTCTCCTATAATTTTAATAAATAATATACATCTTGTCATTAACAAGAATGTACATATGAAAAAAACAAAGACCAAGGCTAAGGACAAGAATCAAATTAAGAAGAATGGTGCTCTCACAAACCTAGGCAAAATATTTGACAAACACGTCAAGTTCGAATTCGAGGATAAGGATGTAGATTCAACTATGAAAACAATGGTCGAAGAACCTTACGTTCACAATATACCTACATTGACTGGTGGAGTTGGTTACAACGGTGTTTACAATTTTTACAAAAATGATTTTGTTGGCAAGATGCCTAAAGATACCAAGATCTTTCGTGTATCTCGCACAGTTGGAAAAAATCAGGTTGTTGATGAATTAATTTTAAGTTTTACTCACGACATAGAGATCAAGGCATTGATTCCTGGAATACAACCTACAGGAAAGTATGTAGAGTTACCCCATGTAGTTGTAATGAAATTTAAAGGAAACAAAATAGTGCATGAACACATATACTGGGATCAGGCATCGTTACTATATCAAATAGGATTACTTGATCCAGTTGGTCTGCCTATCACAGGCGTCGAACAATCACAAAAATTAAGAGAACTTTCAAGAATATAACTTTGGATTTGATATGTGAACAAAGAGAATCTCCCCATAGAAGTATATCTATGTCATTCGCATAAAGAACTATACCATTTAACATAATTACCTAAACTTGTAAAAGGAATTTTGCTTCGTAAATCCTGCAATATGAGGTTCAATTCCTTGTGTTAATTGTTATAGGGAAAATTGAGTCCAATTTTGAGGTAAAACTGATTGCAGAGATTTAATGCTTTGTCGCCTAACTCAATCTATTTAGCTGGGATTGTATAGATTGATTATTTGTGATAGACTGGCCTTCTTACAGTAGATCACTATACCATTTAACATATATTCTTAAACCGTCCTCAGTAAATAGTTCCTCATA
>JAKDMR010000502.1 GCA_030452275.1 Candidatus Nitrosocosmicus sp.
CGTCAAATTAAAAAATAATATTTTTTTTTAAGTAATATTTTTTTATTATATATTTAATATAACATAAAAACAACAAAAATAAAATATATATAAATATCCTAATAGATAAAAAGTATTCGAGTTTTGAAGAGAGGCAGCCATATAGCAATTTTTGATACATTTAAAACTCATCAAGCAAAATCAACTAGAGAATCCAAGAGACAAAGAGGAATAATAGCACACATAGCGGTAGAAAAAGATCCGAGTGGAAAAACTAGGACTTCAATAGCTCATATTTTAGCCAAGAGATATGGCATAGCCTGGCAAAATATTTACTCGGCTATTTTTAAAGATCTTGACGAGGTATTGATCCCCGCAAACGTAGTAAAAGAGGGTGGCAGATTGCCAATAAAAAGGGGTCCAAAAGCCCTTCAAATTGAGGGAATACCGTACTACGAGCTTACAAATACCGGCCTTATAATCGCATCAACTATTGAAGAAACAGGTGACATTAGGTTACGAATGAAGCTGCTTGAGATTTACCTTTTAAATTCAAATGCGAATAATACAGACATTGATGAAAATAATAGTATAATAAATGACGGCATTTTATTACTATCACGGTATGCCCCGACCTTTATTTTGAAAATAATTAGCGAGTACATTGTGGCATATAATCGTGGAGAAATAGAAAGACTAGATAGGCTCGACATTGAAAACCTTAAGAAGGTAATATCTAATCAAATAACAATTGAAAAAGAATTGGTAGAGGCCTGTATGGTGTTATCTAACGATAAGAAGGAAGTATTAAAGAATTTTATAGAAAAGATTAGTTAATCAACGGCATCTTGATGCTATCTTAAGTAATGAACCGGTATTATTTTCAGATCAAATGCTAATTCGGTATGAAAGAATACTGATTTGGCTTCATCTAATAAGATATTTAGATCTTTATATCTACTGCTAAAGTGGGTCAGACACAATCTATGTACGGAGGCCATTTTAGCTAGAGTTGCTGTTTCGATGGCAGTAGAATGATAGGATTCCATCGCCTTTGTAAGTTCATTGGATGAGAATGTTGATTCGAAGATCAGTAAATCACTATTTCTAAAAAAATCGCACAAACTGTCAGATGGGCGCGAATCTCCAGAAATACCAATTTTCCTACCAGGTCTTGTAGGACCAACGATATCACGAGAATAAAATAATTTATCATCATAAATAACATCAATACCTTTTTGAAGTGAGCCATATAATTCTCCTTCAGGAATACCCAATTCTTTTGCTCGGACTACGTTGAATTTTCCGGGTCTATCATTTTCAAGCAAACAATATGCATATGAACAAATATTAGGGCCATGTTCGGATTTACAGTATAATACCTTATAGTCCTTCTCCTCTACAACAGTTCCTTGAGAATTAGGAATTACATGAATGGCTAGTTGAAAAGTTAATTTAATCTGGAGCAATTTCATGTTCTCAACTAAGAAATCATAAAGTAGTTCTGGGCCGAAAATATCAACCGCGGTCCTTCTACCTTGTAGTGATAGTGTTTGTAGAAAACCCAATATGCCCAAGATATGATCAGAGTGCATATGAGTAATGAATATCATAGTTTTCTTATTAAACCCCAATCTAGTACGAATAAAATTATATTGCATCCCCTCCCCGACATCAAAAATCAACAAAGTCCCATTTCTATTTACTACAAGAGAAGAAAGTGACCGATCTTCTGCAGGCATCGCTGCAGAGGTTCCAAGAAAAATAACTTCTAGATTTACCATATAATGCTCAATCACGCAACAAAATAGAGGACAAGGTTTTTGCAATCTCACTACTCAAATCAATCTTTGAACAAGATCTTGGGATACTGTTGGTAGAAACAATCTCATTTATTCCAGAACTCTTCAGCAAATTTATTGATTTTTCATCCGACAGAGCGTGAACGCACATGACAAAGACTCTACCGCAACCATTATTTTTTAATATGTCCAGGGTCCTTAATATAGTTCCTCCACTAGATACCATATCATCAAGTATCACAATATCTCGATTCGTAATTGTAATATCTAGTTTTTCATCCATGGTAATATTTCCAGTGAATCTATCTCTATTTTTTCTTAACCCAAGGAAAGAAGCATTCATAATCCCAGCAAACTCTTTTGCTCTAGGAACTCCTCCAAGGTCCGGCGACACAATAATAGGTTCTGTCAAATTAAAATTGTCAATGGCATATTTTGCCAGCAATGGCATAGAAGAAATATTAAAAATATTATAATTGAAATAAGATAATGCCTTAGTA
>JAKDMR010000503.1 GCA_030452275.1 Candidatus Nitrosocosmicus sp.
CAACTAAAATATGATACTCTATGAGACCAGCTATATTTGTTAGGAATTATGACCCAGTCTCAATTATTTTTACCGTTATATGATTATATAGAGGCAAATTTTAATTAACTAAGATGTCGTTATCTCAACACGAAATATCGCTGAGAATTAAACGATGGCTTGTAGAAGAAAGTGATATTTGGAGATTTGATGAAATCGAAGACCCCACAGTTGTTATGAATCTAGTAGCAAAATCCAATAATAGAAATGTCAATATTATTGTTGATGATTTACATGATAAGGTAACGTTAATTACATCAATGAATTTCTCAAAGCAACAGAAAAATTCTTTATCTCTTTTACCTTCGAAAGAAAAGAATCGCTTTATCCCAGATCTACTGATGGCGTTATACCAATTGGGTTTGCTGGCTCGTCACAGCAATTCATCAAAAGATAAGATAGAAAAATTTATCATGGAGAAACTTATTTATTTTGATGGCTTAACTAAAGATAAATTTTTTGATTCATTGTTCACAATGTTATTGGGTATAGATACACTTCAGCAATATTTTAACCGATTAGTATTAATCTCCAATGATGGACCTATAGACTGACTCGAATAATACTACTAGCTACTCTAACCAAAAGCTATGTCGAGTAGAATAAAATAGAAAATAATCACTTGATTTTTGAGGATTTGCCTTGCATAATTGTATTAAATCAATTTACAATTGTTTTTCTTGTCTTGGTAGGATGTATCTTACAATGATAATCAAATGTACCTGCCTGGGCAAATATATGTTCAAATGTCTGAACAGGTCTCAAATCTTTTGAGCTAAATAATTCTTGGTTCTCTGTTATAGTATGAATTCCAAAGTCTTTATTTGTCCAGGTCACAGTTTCACCTTGATTTATCATCACGGGATTTGGATCAAAAGCTTTATCAGCTAATTTTAAGGCATCTGAGACTATCGATACTTCTTTGTTGGATTGTGCATGAACAGATTGGAATATAGATACAACAAATATCAGAGCCAATATAATTGGGACTAACATGAATATTTAAGAATAAATAAATGTCGATACATACTGTGAGAGAATTTTCTTGCTTGAAAACCTAAATGTGGGACTAACAGAGGGATTATTAGGTCGACTTTCTCTGTAGTTTGACTCGTACAGTTCCAGTGCTTTTGATAATAGTATTTTGAAATTTATTAGACACATAATGTTCAAAATCTACGACCCTGTCAACTTTGTACCGTTAATTTGAGTTATCAGGATATTCGACAAATTTATCTGTTCTGAGATGAAATCTAATTCCAAGATATGCCGCCAATAATCTTATGAGTTAATGATATCCTGACGATCGTGAAACTGCTAAAAGTCCAAACAGTTTTCTCATACAACTTATCTAAACCTATCAAGACCGTAGAAACTTGCTAATATGACTAACACCGTTCTAAACGGGGAGCACTAAATTAAGGTCCTACTCAACAATCAATTCTTAAAAAGTCATATAGGTCTTTGGCTGGGATATCATTAGGATATAATCATGATTGAATAACACTTTTTGAATTATTCTTATGTTCAAATAAAACGAATTTCTAGTTGATAGTAACATACCAATAGAAAGAACAGGGATAGATATCTACCTTATCTACGCATATCACTATTCTACCATCAACATTGCCATTTAGATTGAAACTAAATTAGGTTTGATACATATCAATTAACTAACAATCACGGTACCCTCCATACCTGGATGCAAAATGCAATAATACGGATACTCGCCTGCCATATCAAATTTATGTTCAAACGTTTTCCCTTTGCTTATCATTGCATTTGGACCAGTTAATCCAGAGTCAAATATTTGACCTGAATCTGATTCACCAGCTTCTCCTGATGTGACTGTATGAAAAGCAGGGTCGTCATTTGTCCATAATATAGATTGACCTACGGTTATTTCAATGGGGTTAGGATCATACGCAGTTTCGGTAAGCAGAGAGGCTCCAGGAGGTATAGAGACCGGGATTCTAGTTGTATTAAGAGTCTCTCTTACACCGTTTTCATCAGTTGTATTGATGCTGTCTTGTTGAGCATATGCTCCAGAATTAGACCCTATACAGAAAATAAGCGTCATAATAAATGACAAAACTACAATCACCATATTTTCTTGTCCAATAGTAATGGATGCTATCATTTTATTAAAGTAAGAGTCTCATCAAGTTAAATATTTTCATGTAATTTTCTAATGGAATAATCATCTACAACATTTTTTATTAAATAGTAGTTGCAACTTTC
>JAKDMR010000504.1 GCA_030452275.1 Candidatus Nitrosocosmicus sp.
GATGATGATGGCTGGAAGATACGACTAACGTGTTCTAATTACGCAAGAAGTCTACAATATATCAAAGGATATACAATACTAGTCATATAGTAAAAACCCATCACTATCTGACATGTAAACAAATCCCAACTCATCCGCTTTTAACAATGCTAGAATGTTGGATTCCCTGTTTTTATAGCAAGGCCTCCAGTCCCATTATAGGCCTTCAAGATTGAGGGCAAATCTTACCTTTATCTATCAAAGCTTAACTGTGAATGCGAGAAACGGGTTTGTCTTTGTCGCAAGTAGAATGGGTATGGACTTCTAAAGGAAGGCCTATTCAAAAGTCAATGTTCTCCTTTTGTATTTCTTGTATATACATAATCCTCACAGGTTAGGAGTAACTACCGGTCCAGAGTTAGTGTTATCATCCCTGGTAAACTCAATTCCTATGCTTGCAAAATCAAATTTACCAGGTGGACTAGAGGGTCCTCCCGTATCAAAGGGACCATTCACATGAATGGATACACCCAAACCAAATCTGAAATTTCTTGGACACGGTAGTTCGAGTCTAATAGTTTCCCAATTTGTAGTATTGCCTATAGTTAGCTCCTCAAATCCATGAATTGCATCATTCCCATCCCTAATGCCAATTTTATCAATTAATCCTTGAGCTATTCTACATCTTAGCATCACCGCCGAAATCCTCCATCCTTCTGTCACATTTGGAGTGGGAACTGAAGCCAATATCCAATTAGACATTACTGGCTGCGATGCAGGCAATTGAATACTTGAATATAAAGTTAAATGTTTTAGAATTCCCACTGTTGGATTTTCTACTTCTATTGAAGTACCAAACGTCCATCTTTGATCAATAAATCTTAAATCTTCAGCTTCTACACAAAAAGTAACTAAGGCTGAAGAAACATCACGAATAATGTTTTCCATTTCACTCCATGGTGGTTGAAATTGTGTTCCCCATTCGATCGTAAAGGCAAAAATTTTTCCCTTAGTAGGATTGGTATAATACCTACTGTAAACATAGTCCTGCGAAGTGCCAGAGGTGGGATATAAATCAAATGCTTGCTGTACTGTATAGTTTTTTCCTCTAACAGAATTAATTGAGTTCTTCATTTGATTTGCTTGAGATATAATTTTAACTGAATCACAGCTTGTTATATATTCTCTATATGTTTGATCATTTCTAATTCCTCTAACAGAATTAAATGAATTATTCTTAAAATTCATTGATGTATTGTTACTCTGATTTTGGTCATCACCCCAGGCGTGTAGTAACAATTCACTGTAGGAATGAATGTCTATAAACCATCGGATTCGTGGGAACTGATTCAATAACCATTGGACATTCCTAGTCTCTGGCTCTGAAAATGGAAAAGGACCGTGATAAACATCGCTACTAGGAGTTGTTGAAGTATAAGAATGAACAAGTGATGAAGGTGAAAATAAATTGGGAAAATCCCATAAAAAATCATAATTACGATTTATGTCTACACCTATGTTAGGATTGCGATTTTTTCTCCATAAAGGATATTGAGTTTGACTAAAATTTCTTCCATCCGGATTAACATCAGGAAATATTATGATATTCAGACTCTCAACAATAGTCTTGATTTGATTTTGAGTAAATATCTTTCCGCCATACTGTAATCCGGAATTTGTAACATATGCTTCAAGAAGATCTGCTGCAAATGAAATACAAATCTCGCAACTGCCCCATTCCCGAGCATGAACACCTCCAATGAATAATATGTTGTCGCAATCGTTACTTGGTTTCCTTCCAATTCTTATGACATGACATGTTCTACCTTCATGAGTTTTTATGGGAAGAGTAATCAAACTGGATAAATTAGCATAATTTGCTTGTAGATTTAATAGTGCAGATTCAACCTCTTGGACATTCAAATAGCTCATTATTGTTTCACCTTTGTCCCATAGCCCTGCAGTGATTCTTTTTTGTCTTTGTATCTATCCCCAGTTCCTACCTCCTTTTGGCGATCTGAAAGATATTGTGTAATATCGACTAGATCTATTGTTATCTTGTCAGATTTCTTAAGAACTTTTTCTTGTAATTTTTTGGTTTCGTTTTCATTACCATAGGCTTCAATAGAGAAATGTCCATCTTTATTCTCAGTAATGCCCCCCGTGCAACTAATATCCAATGGATTCTCTTTTATAAAATTTGTTAAATCCTCAAGACTATCAGAATCTATTCTAATTCTGAAAAATTTGTCCATATACTAATAAGTCAAAGGATCTATAAAGATATTTCTGGTAAATCC
>JAKDMR010000059.1 GCA_030452275.1 Candidatus Nitrosocosmicus sp.
GAATTCGCCATGATATAAGGAGAAGATCTCCATTGCCATCCCTAACTGCAGTAACGAACCTCATGCCAAATCTAATTAGTGAAACCAGGCTTACAGCTCCAGCTTGATTATATTCGGATAATCTAACAATAGTACCATCATTATGAATTCGCCATGATATAAGGAGAAGATCTCCATTGCCATCCCTAACTGCAGTAACGAACCTCATGCCAAATCTAATTAGTGAAACCAGGCTTACAGCTCCAGCTTGATTATATTCGGATAATCTAACAATAGTACCATCATTATGAATTCGCCATGATATAAGGAGAAGATCTCCATTGCCATCCCTAACTGCAGTAACGAATATACCACTCGGGAATGTAATTACCGATACCAGGCTTACAGCTCCAGCTTGATTATATTCGGATAAGCGCAGAGGACTATACATTACATTAATTGCCTGTATATCTCCTCTGCTTAATTCCACGCTTTGACCTATATTAGAACCACACGGTCTCCATGACTGAAGCACTTCTATAGTGGGTAAACCGTTCTTACTGAATGCAAGTTCATCATAATGCATTACTGAACAATAATCATACTGGCCTATGTCGTCTCCATCAGTTATATGTTGTTCAAAATTATATTCCGTTCCAGGAAAAATATTATCATAGTTAATTTTTATAAAGTCATTCCTGTCCTCTCTACTATTCTCATGAAACAAACCTACCGTGTGACCTATTTCGTGAATCGCATTACCTGTACTGCAAAACGGTTCGAGTGAAATGGACTGTCTACCACCGCATCTTCCTACATTCGAGCTACAAATTCCCAAATCCTCGAAATACACATAATCGGATTCATCTGTACGGGGAATAAATCTAACCCGTGTATTTGCTTCCCAGTGCTGAATAGCATCTGAAATTCGCTTTTGATTGGGAAGAGCAGGATCGATTTCATAAGGAATGCGGAGTAGTGGCCAGCGTGGATCTGGTCCAGATATTGCCACTGCCTCTGCAGTGCCCAATTTCTTGTTTTCTTCCATTTCTCCCACTGTTCCTAAAATTATATCACCTTCAAAAATCGCTAGGTCGTTAACTATAGAATACTTGACCTTTTTCCGACGAAATGTTCTTCCACTAATATAGCTGATATCCGTTTTCTCTGATGTTGGAGAATACGTCATGAGGTAGAATTGCTTTTATCTTATAAATATTTATAGCAAGATCCTGGCTCTGTTAACTTGACAGAATTTTTCAATTAATTTCTAATACTCCATACGCTGTTAGTCGTTTCATTTTAGAACAAAAGATCGTAACTCCTACTCAAATTGCAAGAAATTCTATTAAAAATAGTTTTGTTTGATCTAAGTAGGGTTCAAAATCACTATTGGTCAATTACTTGAGTTGACAGGCTTATGAAGTTCACTATGGTATATGGCATTATAAAAGATATATCAAAAGTGCAAATGAAGAAGGGAAGAATCATAAATTGACGAGGGAAAAGGCGAAAAATATCATGATCTGGCAGCAATTAGAACTTCTAATATCAAACAGACAAAAGTCTTATTATCAAAATTCTTATCATTTCTCGTTAATGAGAAGTTAAGTCTTGTCTTTATTTCTTGAATGTATACTTGCTATAAGTTTTTTAGATTTCGCTAGTGTTATTTTAGTCTGATCATCATAATCAGTTTGGTAAATATAGGAAACAAATAGAACCAGGAATTTATACTAGAATACCTCTTGCAGATAATGTTTTAGTTATAGATGTTCGTGAAAAGGTAACAGAGTTTAAGGCAGAAAGAATGCTTACAAAGGATAATGTTCCAGTAACTATTGATGCAATACTCAGGTATAAAATCATTGAGGAAAAAGCTAGTGATGCGTATCTTAATGTAGAAAACTTCAATGACATGATACAACAAGTCTCACAAACTACTTTACGTAACAATATTGGTTCTTCTTTATTTCAAGAAATTCTATCGAGGAAAGGGGAAATTAACGAAAACATCAAATCAAAAATCGCAGTGGAATCTGACAATTGGGGCATAATGATAACAGGTGTAGAAATCAGACATGTCGATGCAAGCACAAGCTCAGAGGGAAAAGCAAGCAAGAGTTACATACGGAGAATCAGAGGTCCTTGTGGTCCAAAAATTTTTGGATGCATCTAAAGTTTATTCAAATAATCCTGTTGCATATGCATTGAGACAATCAAATATGCTATATGAAACAATGAAAATTCAAGGAAATGCGGTCATAACGGTCCCATCCGAAACATTAAATTCCATTGGTTTTGGAAACTTAGGGGCAACTATTGCATATCTTGCCAGCTTGAAAGATGGTATAAATAAATCAACGGACAAATCAAGCGAGTCAAAACAGGAATGACAAGGTATCAGTATCAAAAACAAATGATTGTTGTAAAAATACCGGTCATTTAAAATAATTCAGACAATCTTATTTATCTAAAATCAATCATGTTATCTATAATAGTACTGTAAAAATTAATATATTTCGATTAGAGTGAATGTATATGACTTCTACTTTAAATCAAATTCCTACTTGGACCTTTAAAGCAGACTATGTTGAAACCTGTAATTGTGATTATGGATGTCCGTGTAATTTCAATGGATTTCCTTCTAATGGTTTCTGTAGAGCATTAGTATTGTTTCACATTCGCTCAGGAAACTATGGTGATACAAGACTTGACGGAATTGATGTAATTTGCGCTTTCTCTTGGCCCAAAGCAATCCATGAAGGAAATGGTACTGCTCAATTATTCATATCAAAAAATACAAGTACTGAACAAAGAAACTCCATCATATCTATTTTTTCAGGTCAAGCTAAAGGTGAGGGTCCATTTACTTTATTTGCAGGAACAATAAAGTTTTTTCTAGAACCACAGTTTGTCGACATCCAAGTAAATATAGACGGCAAAAAAAGTAGCTTTTCCGTTCCGGGCATCATAGATGTGCAGTCAGAAAGCTTTGTTAACCCAGTTACAGGCGAAGAACAAGATACAAAAATACAATTACCCAAAGGTTTTATCTGGAAACTTGCAGAAGCAGCAAAAACCAAAGTAATGAAAATTACAACTCCCCACCTTAATTATGACCATTCGGGTAAGAATGCGCTTTACTCTGTCATAGAATACAAGGGACCTTAAAGGTAACCCTATTTTACCATGCAAATCTGCAAGCTGTTTAAGAGCGTTATTTCTTTGGATAAAACTCAAAAGATAATATTCATCTCCCTCATTTCTATTTCTGTCATTACATGGCTTTTTTCCATAGAACAACCAGATATGATGGAGGCCATGATGACACTAAACCCAATAGCAGTTACTATATTTACAATAAGTTGGACCATCGGGATGGCAGCCATGATGTTTCCAGCAATAATTCCAATGGTGTTACTATACAATCGCATAATCTCTAACGATCAAAATAATAATAATAATAACAAAAATGATAATTTATCACTAGTTAGTAAATTCAATCAGCATACACATAATTTAGAAGAAAGAGAAAATAAACAACATTCCAGATCATTTGTACATCATTCTAAAAGGGCTATTAAAACATCAGGATTTGTAGGAACATACCTTTTGGTCTGGGCATTAACAGGTGTTATGCTGCTAGTGTTTTGGTCTATAAGCATAAATAATCTGTTTATAGGATATAGCACACAAGATTTTGCAATTGTGTCTGGAATTTTGCTCATTGTTTCTGGAATTTACCAATTTAGCCCATTGAAGGAAAGATGTTTGGGTTATTGCGAATCTCCCTTATCATTTTTTATGAAAAGATGGAAAGGAAACCAATTGAAAGACGGGTTAAAGATGGGTCTATATCACGGCATGTACTGTCTTGGATGTTGCTGGCCTTATTTTTTACTCATGATTGCATTAGGATGGATGAACATATTATGGATGGGAATGTTTGCAGCAATAATTTTTGCAGAGAAAGTCTGGTCTAAAGGAATCTGGATTGCAAGAGGAACAGGTATTGTATTTGTAATTGCAGGTTTTCTTTCAATAACAGGAATAATACCAATTATAACAGAAGAAGGCGGAATGAATAATTCTCACAATGAGATGAACGGTATGATGATAGAAGATTCTATCCAAGATAAGGATGAGGATAATATTAGCGATAACAACACGAATATGAATATGGATATGGATATGGATATGGATATGGATATGGATATGAGCTAATCAGGATAGTAATTAAATAAAGAATATTTGCATTATTTTCATAATCATATTTGAATATGGTAAAATTTCCTATAAAACAAGGTAATTTTATATTTTAGTATATTTATCTAATTGCATGACGGATAGCATTCCCTCTTGGAAAGCTTCTGGAGATTGGTTTGATGTATGTAAATGTAAAATACCATGCCCTTGTGAATTTGCTCAAGAACCTACCTTTGGAGATTGCGAGGGAATATTGGCGTATCATATCAACAAAGGACATTACGGTGATACATCATTGGACGGATTGAATGCATTAGCTATAGGAGCCTTTGAAGGAAATATTTGGGCAGGAAATACAAAAGTAAATCTGGGTTTATTTTTCGATGAGCGCGCTGATGAAAAACAAAGAAAGGCACTTCAGATGATTTTTAGCGGGAAGGCCGGCGGATTTATGTCAGAATTTGCCAAGTTGATAGGGGAAATCAAGGGAGTTGATTTTGCCCCCATAAGATTTGAAATTTCTGAGGATTTGAGCCAGTGGAGTGCCGAGATTCCTGGAAAAGTTCTTGCGAAAGCAGTAGCATTAGGAGGCCCAATGACTCCACCAGGAAAAAGAGTTCAAACAATAAATCCGCCTGGAAGTGAGGTTGGTCCAGATGCCGTTGCTACATGGGGAACATCTTTAAATGATGAAGTAGATACAATGAGTTTTAAGTGGAAGAGAGAGGGCAGGTCTAGCAAGCACATACCATTTAGCTGGGAAGAACCCTAGTTAGAGTTATCATTGAGATAAAAATACGCAAATTTGGTACAAATTATCCATCTGCTAATCTTCAATATTAACGTTACCAAAATAGGTAGCGGGTTCGGTGGTATATGAAACAAATTTGACCTTAATTTAGAACTCAAAATCAAAATAAGAACAGGTTAATCAACTAAGAATCGAGTCTCTTTTACACTCATTACTATTTCATTTTGATACACATCTCTGCTTTTCTTAACCATGTGTACGAAGTAAATTGCTCTAAGAAGGCTTCTTGTAATGAATCCTAGAGAGTACAAATACAGACTATATTTTGCATATAATGGAAATGTTGTTTATAGATGATTATATACCCGAAAACAAAAACAATCATCATAAAATTAGATTAAGAAAAAATTCTACTGAAGGTAAAAAAATATAGGGTGTTGGTTTGATTATTTAGCCATTATCTATTCTCTCAAGCCAATTTTCAAATCGCCAATGTGATTATCAAACAATGTCTCAGTTTGAAGGTGATCATGTGCTACGTATTTTGGACAACTATATGTAGAAGTACAGTGTGCGTCCACATGAAGGGGTTGAAGTGTACTGATCATGACTACTGCAATTATCAGGACTACGGCAATCCCTAATCCGATTGTTTTATTTTTGCTTTGAATATTTTTGTTATTCATATATGCAATATAGTGAAAAAAATATATGGCATTTGCTAACTAACTCTAATACTCTAATATTCTAATAGATTTAGAATTAGAAATCGTTTGGAATCATCCTGATAAATGTTTTTTATCATGCTGTTGTTTGTGTACTAGCATTACGAATGATCGAATATATCGTTTCTAATGAAGGTAGCTGGTTCGGTGGAAATCATGAGTATATCCACATGGGTCATTATAATATGCTTGTAAATAGTTAAACTTATGATAAGCTGTGATTCAAGCGCAAATTTAGGTATATTGAATCAAACAAAGTAATAACTTATCAAATAAATAGTCAGTTCTAGAATTGAAGATATGGTTACTCAACTGAACTCAGCTAAGAGAGGGATTGCAACTGAAGAAATGAAACAGGTAGCAAAAGATGAGGGTGTTGATATTAATTTTATTATAAGAAACATTGCAAACGGTTCTATCATAATCCCCAAAAATGTAGCAAGAAAACAGCATATTAAACCAACAGGCATTGGAAAAGGTCTAAAAACAAAGGTTAATGTAAACATCGGCACATCTACCCTATATCAAAATATCGATGAGGAAATTTCAAAGGCCAAGATAGCAATGAAACATGGTGCAGATACGATGATGGACCTTTCTGATGGAGGTGACCTTGATAGTATAAGAGAAAAACTTCTTGAAGCTGCATCAACGGTTACTTTTGGTTCTGTACCAATCTATCAAGCATATGGATATGGTGTCGAGAAATACAAAAATCCACTTAATATAACAGAAGATGATTTCTTAAATGCTTTTGAAAAACACGCAAAAGATGGTGTAGATTACACAACAATCCATTCTGGAATAACACTCGAGTTAGCAAAAAGAATAATCAATGTCAAAAGACATGCGGGCATTGTATCAAAGGGTGGTACAATTACTGCAGCATGGATGTTAAAATACAATAAAGAAAATCCATACTATGAGCATTTTGATTATCTATGCGAAATAGCTAAGAAGTACGATGTCACGTTTAGCCTTGGCGATGCTTTGAGGCCCGGCTCCATACTTGATTCCCATGATGAATTACAGGTTTCAGAAATGATAAATGTTTCAAGGCTGGCCAAAGTTGCATATGCGAACGACGTTCAAGTAATGGTTGAAGGACCAGGGCATGTACCATTAAATGAAGTAGCAGCAAATGTAAGATTAGCCAAATCTTTGATTGGAGATATACCTTACTATGTTCTGGGACCATTGGTTACGGACATAGCCTCTGGATATGACCATATTGCAAGTGCCATTGGAGCGGCCATATCAGCCTCAGAGGGCGTCGATTTGTTGTGTTATCTAACACCTGCTGAGCATTTGGGACTTCCTAATGAAAATGAAGTAAAAGAAGGACTGATTGCTTATAGAATAGCTGCACATGCTGGAGATTTGGTAAAGATTAGAGAAAGAGCAATAAAATGGGATAGCGAAATGACTGAAGCAAGAAGAACATTGAATTGGGAAAAACAACTGGCATTATCGATTGACCCAGAAAAGGCTGAAGAGATTCATTATCGAAATACTGGTCAACACCCTGGTAATAATGTTCCTTGTACTATGTGCGGGGGCGCTTGTGTATATTTGATGTTACCACAACAAAGAAAATATAGCAAACTAGAAGAGGATTCACAAAATACAAATATGAAATGAATTATCACCATCATATGATTAAAGGAAATATTAAATTCCCCTCTAAAAATTGGTTATACTGTTACTATACATAAATATCTGGTTCGGCGGTAAGTGAAAAAATTTCAGGGCTTTTAATAAGAGACTTTATTCTATAGTCAAAATAACTTAGAATTATTATCTCAGTGTTTCAACCAAATGATTTTAACATTTCTTCATGAACTGGTAAATTAGCCTCATCTACCTTGATTGAAGTAGTAGGACACACTGTTACACATGCCATACACCAAATACACGCTTTTTCCCTAATGGGATCTGGTTTGTCAGTATAATCTTTTCTGCCTTCTCTGTTATTATCATCTCCGGTTCCTTCACTTACCGCATTTACCATTTCGATTGCTGGAACATCCTGTTCTGATCTGTACCATTGATATACTTGAACAGGACAAGCCTCGATACATGCTCCATCAGAAATACAGGAATCCCAGTCTACTGCTACAAATGTTCCATGGACGCCCAAGGGGACATATTCTTCTCCTCTTGTTTTGTATGCATCTTGAACATCCTTGTTGGTGGAGGACTCTGCATCTGCTCTTCCTGGTCCCCAAACCAAATGAGTATAATCTCCATCCGAAGTTGAATGTTTTCCTACTACTTGGTGATTTTTTGGAAACTCTGGATCTATTGTCATATCCCTATATTGTTATAAAAGTTGATATAAGTTAGCCTGTAATTTTGAGTTTTATTTTCGCTGAGAATGAGAGATCTAAGTTACGATAAAGCTATTCGTATGAGTAATATACATTATCATTGGTTGCCACCTCGCTTACATTACAAAAGATGACACGGTGGGATCAAGTTCCGTATGGTATAGGGGTTCAGTGGTATGTGCAACAAATATGACCTAAATTCATCACCTAAACAAATGTAATCTGATGATCACATTTTAAGGGAATACGATGGTAGTTGGTTCTGTCCGGGGAGAATGGAACCATTTTGTCTGTAATCTGTAGTTAACATTTCATCCAGACTGAATATGGGTAGGATTAATTATTCTAAATTTATAAAAACTTGGTCCGAATCAAGAAATACGGTTCAAGGTTGAACATAATCCCCATCCTATGAATATGATGAGTAGCAAGAATGCCTCGGCAATTTGAGAATAAAGGCTTTAAGGGCTGAGTATAAGTTTAACTTCTTTAAAATTTTTCGTAATATTTTTATAACTTTTTAATTCTAAATCTATTAGAATATTAGAGTATTAGAGTATTAGAGTTAGTTAGCAAATGCCATATATTTGATTGCATATAAAATGATATGCTAAATATAGCAATCCAAAGAATTCTCTACAAAGGGGATTTATCAATAAGCCGTTCCTTTTTAATCGCAGTTTTGGTTATGGGACCGACATTAGGCATGATCTCAATTACGAATGATGCAATGGGTCAACCGTTCAAGGGATTAAAGTATAATGATCATTTATTTAGGGTGTCAGACACAGCAACACTTGCAATCCCACCTGATGGAGAATGTCCTGAAGGAACAACTCAAGCATCACCACCACTTAATCCACAGTTAGGATGCATTCCAAACACCGTTACCTCAGAACCTAATTCAGATGAATCTCCAGAAAGGACATCAGACTCAGCAACACTCGCAATCCCTCCAGACGATCCCGGATGTCCTGAAGGATTTGTTCAAGCACCCAATCCTGAACTAGGATGTATAGCAAACACAATCGCATCAGAACCCAACTCAGATAGCTCCGACGATAGAGTATCAGACTCAAAAGAAGCAGTTGCAATCCAGCCAGATGGCGAATGTCCTGAAGGAACAACTCAAGCATCACCTCCTTTGAATCCACAGTTAGGATGCATTCCAAACAATGAGACTTCTGAGCCAAGTAGCAAAGGCAATTTTATTATCCAAGTTACTGTGGTAGACGATTTAGATGATGATCATAATTTCTATGATTTAGTAGACATATATGTGAAGGAGTATCCCCAATATGGTCATTTTAATATAGATTTGACTGATGCATTGTATAGTGATACGTCTGATGGCGAATATACTACAGAGATAATAATGCCATCCGGGTTAATAGAAGTAG
>JAKDMR010000060.1 GCA_030452275.1 Candidatus Nitrosocosmicus sp.
TCTTTCTTTGATTGATAATATCAAGAATAGTTATGACCAAATAAAAAGAAATGAATGATTAATAGTCAATGAACAGTACAACTTTTAAATAATTTATCACGAAGTTGTTTTAATACGATGCACTATTCAGAGAGGTATAAAAAAATAATCGATGAATCCATTGAAGAATGCTACCGGCTATTCAACAGTGATTCGATCGAGGACCTTATCAAACTTAACTCAAAACTGGATCTAATTGTATCCTGTTCTAGGCTAGAAGATCATCTAAATATCTGCTTACTTACTGAAAAGATAAAGTATATTGTTGACTCCTTAGTAACCGGCCATAAGATCAACTCAGACATCCGTTCTCTGGTCATGAAGTATCTATCGACTATAAAACAAGATTTGATATCACAAAATCATTCATTGGATCTTTCTTTGATTGATAATATCAAGAATAGTTATGACCAAATAAAAAGAAATGAAAGAGACTATATTTATACAAAGCGCCTAAATTGCCTATTAATATCCTCAGACAAATACCTTTGTGGCATCGTACTGAATGCCGTTGATGAATCTATAACCGTAACTGTTTCAGAGAACTATCAAAAATCATTCGAAAGAGCTGAAACTGAACATTTTGATGTTGTTATGTGCGACGTAGTGGGAATAGATCCTATTATCGATGATTTCATATTTACATTCTCTAAGAAGACTCCAATTTCCATAATTTGTAGAACTAACGATATGCAGTTAATACTAAACATTGCAAGATTTGGTATAAAATATGTTATAATGGGAGATGTATTAGGAATAAAATACTTGACCAAATCACTGCATGCGATTTATAGCGAGTGGATAAGAGATATGAAAAAATTTTCTCTTAAACCAGTTTTAGAAAATCCGGGCACAAAAGTAATTTTTCGAGACATGTTGTTGACTGAATTGCCTATTTATCAAAAAATAAAAAGTTACTTCACAAATGAAATAGATGTTAATCCAGTAATCAAAGAGTCATACAGTATCAAGGTAAATGAACTTGTAAAATCAAATTCAGACTTGATCGACCTGTTGGTAAAGGAAAAATATCTAACCAAAGAAAAAGTAAAACACTACATCACTTGTCCTAACTGTAAGTCAGTAGATTTGGACATTAGTTACAGTTGTCATAAATGCGGTAACAATCTGTTCATTAAATATGATGAAGTTATCACCCATGATGAATGCGGTTATAAGGGGCTCAAAAATACTTTTACAATAGGAGACAGATTTTACTGCCCAGGCTGCAAAGTTCGTTTTGTTGATTTCGAGGACTGTACAAAAAGATCATCTTATTTTTGTCAAAATTGTTTAAGATATTTCGAGGAACCAGATCTTAGTTATAAATGCAATTTTTGTGATTTTGGACCATTTCGACATATATCAAGTAATTTGAGGTCTATTTATAAATATGAAATTAATTCGTTACTTAAAAAAGAATTTAAGAAAAATTTCTTAATATTACAGAAATTGAGCGATTATTTGATCCGGGAAGGCTATGTCTTGTCTTTTAATGAAAAATCTACCAAGAATACTACTTCCGAAATATTTTTTGACTTAATTGCGCGAAGTAGAGATCAGACGATAATCGTGATCATACTCAGTTCCGATCTTGAGTATAATATAGAACTACTCTACCATCTAGAACTTTTGAGAAGCGAGCAGAACAATTTTATTCCATTGGTCATCTCATTAGAGGAACCTAGTCAATTAATTTTCAACCTTTTGTCAAAATTCAATATCAACTTGATAATTTCTAGTGTTGAAAACGAAATTCTTTCTAGATTCAAGAAATATTTTCATGGAAGAATCCAGGATGTGAATAATAAGGATTAAGTAATGTTGTGTCATCAAGCGTTACTTGGGTTATAACTTTTATTTTATGGATTCACAAATTAGGTCCTTAAGAATGTATAAAGAGATGATATGAAATACTTATTCTCTGATTATACTATCACTTCCAATCCCTAATGTAATACTTTATTTAGTAATAGTCTATGGACCTCCAATGAAAAGGTATCCAATTAAATATTATCTAGAATTGATGAGGGATTCCGGAATCAAAATCTTAATCGGTCTTTATGCACTTAAATAATAAATAAGATTATGAACGGGGCAACATCGGTCCTCTATAGTGGCTATCTAGCTGAAGTAAATATGCTTAACTTCTTGTCGGTCTGATAGATATTGATCTGAGATCGTCCTATCAGGAGGATCAAATTACCCATTGTAGTACCATATGAGTAGATTTCATCAAGATAGTCTCATTGGTATTTTGGTTTCAAATTTGTCCAATTTGAGAAGACAGTTTGTTAGTTAGTCAATCATTTCTGCTGTGAATATTCACATAAAAAATTCGTGTCATTATGGCAATTCCGAGTATAAGGTATCCGACATTGAAGAAAAGTTTGAATAAATGGTCATCTTGGGTAAAGCCAAATAGATCATTAAATCCAAAAATTATGTCTGCTAAGAAGAAGAAAAAACCGCATGCTGAAATGAGTAACCAGGAGAGATACTCTTTATTCAATGAAATATCCTTTTCTCTAAAGTAGTATTGAACACCGCTTATGATAATAAACAAATCAAAGAAAGGATAAGCAAAAACAAGTATCAGGTCAACAAAATCCCCTCTAAGTGAATACAAATTAAATATAAAAACTGAAATATATAACACATAAAAAGCAAAAAGGAAAAAAGTGACGAGTAAGCTAACAAATATGCTTAGCTCAATTTTGTAAGTTTTATTTAGTCTCCACAGTAACAAAATCAAAAAAATATACCCAGCAAAATAAAAGATATCGGCCATAGAAAGATACTGATCAGTATTTAAGACTCTTCTATAGTATCCAAACATTGCCTCCGCTAAAAACCAGCATACAAACGACAACAACAGAAATAATTGCGGCCTATCCATTCGGAGTAATGAATTTCTGGTTCTCCGAATTAGGAAGAGAATTAAGTAAATAACAATTCCACAAGAAATTATATTAGGAAGATTATAATATCCTAGATAAGACCCTGCAAAATAAAATAAAAAGGATATTGTCCCAAAGGCCACAAATACCAAAACTAGAGATTTCAAAGATAAACTAAAGATAAAATTGAAAGTCAGAAATCATATTAATGCAATGTTACATATTACTTTTTATGAGATAATAATAAATTAAAAATATGTATATAGAAATCTATTTAATATTTCTAGTGTTATCTGGATTTGAGTTATCACGAAAGTAGCAACTAATATTTTATTATTGTTTATACCATTAATCATAGGTTCAATAATTATTACCTCTATCCTTTCTCTCCAAAACATTTCTGGAGTTCGAGCAAAGTTTTATGATATTTTTGAAGTGTCAGGCATTCAATTGATGAACAAGATCTCTATCGAGATAAATGAAATTGCAGATGATCTTAATCGACTGTCAACTCACCCTATATTAGCTAATTCTACAACTCCCACAAACGACCAAATTAACTTGCTTCAAAGACATATTAATTTTAATAACTCAGAATATCTAGCTATATCCATTTATGATAGAAATGGTACTGTTATCATGGATACATCAGACGAATCTCCTGATGGAAATGTGTTGCAAGAAGAATTTTTCAACCAAGCGTTAGCAGGAGAAACATATTTTGATAAGAACCCTGAAGAAATCGAGAACAATCAAACAGGATTTCATTTTTCGGCTCCCATTTATAATTCTAATAATGTCATAAAAAGTATAATGGATGTTGTGGTTTCAATAAGTTTTATAGACAATGTGGTCAATAATACTCTCTTTCATAATGATATTGAAAATGGCCCATTCAATTTTACTTCTAGAATTGTTCATAGTGACGGTTCAGTGGTATACACAACAAGACAGCAAAATGATCCTCAGAATATGAATGGTCAGCACAATTTGAAATTCTCTTCTCTAGGATATCCCTTCACGGAGTATGAAAAAAGGAAATCTCAGGACTCCATCCTAATAGTGGTTCCTGAATCTGAAAGTGCGAAAAGCTATCGATCTGATGGGAATTGGACACTCTTCCTTGAGGGAAATTTATCTCCCGTCATGATGGATTATAACAAGACTGTAAACGGTTTCTTGATTTCTTCAATGTTAATCTTATTAACCGCAATTATAGTTACTATTGTTACTGTAAAGAAAATTACAGCTCCGATTACCCATTTGAAGAACTCATCTTTAGAATTAAGTAAGGGCAATTTTGGCAAGGAAATAAAGGTTGAAGGATCAAATGAGGTAAAAGATCTTTCTATCAGCCTTGAGGTAATGAGAAGAAATATTGAGAATTCTAATAAGAATTTGATTCGTAAGGTTAGAGAAAGGACAAAAGACCTTGAACGGGCAAATGAGGAGTTGAGAACCAAAGAGTTTCAAGTTAACTCAATTAATAACGAATTGAGGATATCAAATAGAGCTAAGGAAGAATTTCTTTCAATGATAAGTCACGAACTTAAGACTCCTATAACTCCCATGAAGCTATATATCGAAATGATGCAGAAAGGAAACAAATCAGAAAATCTAAATGAATTCCAAAAGAAAGCACTCACCATTATGCATAGGAACATCTTAAAGCTAGAGACAATCATAGATGACATTTTTACTGTGTATAAGTTAGAATTGAATAGTTTTCCCATCAACAAGGAGAATACCAAAATTGGGGAATTAGTGGAGAATAACATGCTAGCATTATTCCCATTAATGAAAGATAAGAATATAAGGTTTATTTCAATGGTAAATGCTACAGGTAGTGTATTATGCGACCCAGTAAGAATTAGCCAGGTTTTGTTCAATTTGGTAAATAATGCGGTTGATCACGTCCCCGAACACGGTGGGGAAATTACAATTCGAGTCGATGAAGATGTAAAATCAAGTAAAATGAGATCTATTGATGAGGTCACAACATATCACAAATCGGTCATATTTACCGTTGAAGACAATGGAATTGGGATTCGACCAGAAAATGTAGGAGGACTATTTAAGAAATTTTACCAAATAGATACTGGCCTTAGAAGAAAGTTTGGCGGAACTGGATTAGGGTTAGCAATATGTAAAGGTATAATAGAATCCCACGGAGGTAAAATTTGGATCGATTCTTCTTATCGGAATGGCGCTTCATTTAAGTTTTCCCTTGATTCGTTTTAATCCTAAGAAAGTATTAATATGAAAAATATGAAATGTTCCTTGCTGACGATGAAGATATTGATAATTGATGACAATGAAAGCATAACTGAAGCCGTGAAGGATTTTTTTGAATTTGAAAATATTGAATGCAAGACAGTTAACGAAGGTCGGTTAGGACTTGCAGAAATCGAAAATCAAAGATTTGACCTTGTATTACTCGACATAGCTATTCCAAGCTATACTGGAATAGATATACTCAATGAGCTCAAAAGACAACGAATTGAAAATCAGAATATAATAATTTTTACAGCCTCAGTCTTCACACCAGAACAGATTAATGATTTTTTGGAAATCGGAGTCAAGGAAGTTTTGACAAAACCTATCTCACTGGACAAATTAGAATATATTAAACAAAAATATTTGAAAAAAGAATGAATTTTCAAATCAAGTTTTCGCCTAGGCGGTTAATAGGTTTTAGAAATCAATCGGATTTAAGGACAATGACTGCCAGATTGTCGTATTTTTGACCAATGTTTATCTATATTTAGTAACATTTATGCTGCCGGTTTAATTTCTGTAGCACCTATTATTAAACCACGATTACTTTTTACTAAATCTATCATGTATAAACCATTTTTACGTATTACTAGCAATAAATAATCATGATTTAAACAAGTTAATCGGAATTGTAAAAATTACTCTATCGTAATCCATAATATGACCAAGGAATACAGCAACTAAAACTTTTGTAAAAACAAATCAAAAAAAGGTCTAGAGTGTGTTATTCAAGTATTGGGCAATAACATCATCAAAGACTTTTATTGGTTGAGCGCCTTCCACAGCTGCTATTTTTGTAGAATTATCCTTAAGAATTAGAAATGTAGGCGTACTAGCCAATCCAAGATTTTTTGCGAATATATCATTTTGTACCACAAGTTGGTTATATTTATGTGAATTCAAGCAATCTGTGAACTGTGCGATGTTTGGCATATTTATGTTTGCTGCAAATCCTACTAGGCTGTCACTACTGATCCATCCGGTGTTTTCTCCTCTCGAGTTTCTATAAACCTCATCATGATATGCCCAATACTTGTCCTGTTCGGCCGCACAATAAGAGGCTTCTGCACCAAGCGTAGATAGTTTATCCTTGGGCAAGTCGTTGATGACCAGATCCTTAAATCCAAATCTCACTATCCCTGTATCAACGTATTTCGAAACAAGTTCATCCTTAGTTTCCTGATTGAATCTAGCACAAAATGGACATTGATAGTCACCAAACTCAATAATATTTATGGTGGCATTATCGTCACCAATCGCTTTGGCACCTGGAATCACAGGAGTAGTCAGATTGGAAATTAATTGCTGGATATCAGCAGGATTAGAAGAAGACGATTGATTTTGACCTCCAAAATTTGAAAATGCTGTAATTGAGCCTCCAATTAAAAGTGCCCCAAATAGAACTGCCATAATTGCTACCTTGCGATAATTAGTTCTATTACCACGAGGTTTCCTGTTTCTATGCTTCAAATTAGAACACTAAATGAAAAACCAATCCGTTATTTAAAATAAATATATAGAAAACATAAATAACTGCCTCGGGTTTCAAAAAGTCAAAATAAGAAAAACATTTCTCTCCTTAATTGAGTTTGGATCTAATCAACTCAAATGCTCTTTCGGCTTGATCTTTCTTGGGTAGTTGAACGAAAAAAATATTAGTGCTTTGTGGTTCAGGGGGTGCGATACCTAGCATTCCAGCCGTTGAAAGAAATCTAAAAAAATCGATACTTTCGTTTGCATATAATAAGAAATCAAATTCAAGATCGGTATTAAGAAAGTTTACATTCAAATTTACAAAGATGTGGTGTCCGTCATCATAAATATTCAAATTAGTATCAATCAAGTTAGGCTTACCACAAGATTTACTCATAATATTTTCGAATTGAACATTTTCGATGAGTAAGCATGGTACTTTAACCCCACTATAGTCAATCACAGAAAAACCCAATTTATGAACATTGGCCAGGAAATCTTCAACGGAGTTCAAGTTTCTTTTCAAGTTTATAAAACAACATGAAAATTAATAAAATATAAATCAGATCATGGTTGTAAGCGGAACATTAGTGATTGCGGGTCAGCAAATTTGGATTGATTTTGCAAGCAGTATTGCCTTTTGAGGATCCTCTGATTTGATCTCGTCACTGTTGTATTTCTTGCTAAAATAGAGTAAATCTGCTAGCTTCCATTTGTCAATTGTTACAAGAGTAGTACCATTCTTTTTTATGTTAGTAATATTAGTAGTCAATATCACTAATTTATCAACCACCGAGTTCTTTTTAGTGCTTTTAACAATTTTATCAAAGTTCTTGGTCTTATCAGAATCGACTGCAATTGATATGCCCACCTTTTTCCCCATTTGATCGTTATATACCGCATCTAAATAATCGGTATCGATCTTATCATCATATTTTTTTACAGTTCCCAATTCGTCAAAATAACTTATCAAATTTCTGACGGCGTCTTTTACATTCGATTCAACAATGTCCTTATCAATGGAGATTTTTCTCATTTTAATGAAATCCGATATCGGTATTCCCATTATACTGCCTCTCAGACGCAACCCTGGATATACATTTTTGATCGTCTCTTCTATGGATTGTTCGTCTATATTCGAAGAATTCTTCTTTAAAGACATTTCGAAGGCATGGTACAGAACATTTAAGATAGATCTTATGTTTCGAAAGTCTGGAAATTCATCATATATTATTTTTATTTTTGATGACAGATCTTTCTTTTCTGATGATGAAAATTCACTGTTATAATGCAATACGTATTGAAGAACAATACTATTAATTTCGTCAAAAGAATTGGATCCTGCCAAATCAATTTTATAATTTGCTTTTTCTAAACGATCGAAAAGTGATGGATTAATCTTGGAAATATCAGCATAAAGGGAAGGGGTCGTTACTATCATGAATAAGGCATATGGAACGTGAGAATTAATCAATCCCTTCATGTAATCCAAGGAATTTAAGTTGGTATCAAACTCATCGATCTGAAAAATGGTAATTTTTTTAAACAATTTATAGTTGATCCTGGCTAAGTTGGTTAGGACCATTGTAAGATTTTCAAATGTTTTTAAATCTGAATAGTTTAACGTACCTGTCTTGATAATTTCAGTGATTAAATGTATCTCTATTTTAGTAAAATCATTCGACATTAATTCAAATAAATGTTCGTAAGATATTTTCATTTTCCTTTCGGCTATTTGTTCAATCTTGTCAGAAATTGAGTTCCCATTGAGTGAGTCAAAAAACCCGTATCTGACTATCTTCCTTACTAACTTTGAATTTTGAACATAGCTGTCCTTAAGATAATCAATTAACTTTACCCTTATAGAGTCATAGTAGTCTTTTCCAAATCCGCTTACAATAGAATGAAAGAAATTATCAATCTCCCTGGGCCGAACTTGAGTTAAGTCGACGTATGAAATAATTGATATATCATTGATTTCAGACAGAGTCTTCATATGCAGCGTTAAATGTGTTTTGCCTGATCCTACATCTTGGATTACTGAGATTATCTTGAAAAGATCTTCATTTAGAGGCTCCGTACTATTTAATTTTAAGTCCAAATCGTTCAGGCAATCCTTAATTGAATTCAAAGCAGCAATGTGTCTTTTCCCACCAAGAATATTGGCACTAGATAGAGTGGGAGTAGGACTACTAGGAAAAGGATTAACTGTTAGATTGTAAGGAGACATCAAATACACCTCACAAATCCATGGACTATTCCTCTTAGAATGACACCTTCATACCCACCTGATGATAATTCATATTTTTCTGGAAACAACTCAATGAGTTCACTTACAAGGCTGTAAAATTCATTGTTAGAAAGATCGCAGGTTTCACACAACTCATCCTTGACGGATGAAAGTTCTACCCAACCAATGGAGGTCGAGCGATTCACTATTACTTTGTCAAAGTGTTCTTTAAATGTATCAACAGATATTTGGGTATTATCATAATCTATGTTACTGGGTTCAACTTTTATGTTATTAATTTTATCTTCGATTCTATTGAAGGAATTCTTAACTTCTACTAATTCGCAGTCAATTTTTTCAACATATTTAAATATGCTATCAGAGTAGTTATTGAGTTTCTTTTGTATACCTATAATAGAATCGTATAGATATTTGAATTTAATATCTGATAATAGTAAATGA
>JAKDMR010000061.1 GCA_030452275.1 Candidatus Nitrosocosmicus sp.
TTCCTCCCATTTGTACTATATAAATATTGAATAATTTATATAAGATAATTATCTACGAATCCCTCACAATACCAATATTCGGGTAGATACGATGAAATGACGATGAAATGACGCTTCTCAACTAGACAAGGACAGCAGTGAGGATTTGATATGCCTCTGACGGGTTGTTTGGTGAACCCACTTAAGATTATCGCTATTAATTTAACAAGATATCCCTATACCAAACCTCGTATGCGAAGATAGTCCGATTGTGAATCGATAGATAGAATTCTGTGCCCTCAATAATATTGAGAATGACAGAGAGTGTATGTCAGCCTCATTTATAGGATTCGAGATATTCTACAAAATTTTTTGAAAGCAATTCTCATTATTCTTATTAGTAGAAATAAAAACCAGAATGCACAATACTAAGTATGGAAAGAAAGGACGTAAAATTTCATTTTCCGGCTTTGATATATGATAATTATTGTTCTTCTTGTTCCAAATTTGCCAAAGTCATTTACCATCTATCGAAGAAAAAGATAGAAATTTTGGGACACTTTGATATTGAAAGATCCACTGAACTAAAGGAACTAGTATTTAGTAATTATTCTAAAGACCCGACTAGGATGTTTTGGTATGTAAAGAAAGACATAGCATATGCTTCAAGAAAGGGCTTGGTACAAGTAATCATAGACCTGATAAAAATTAACTTAGGGTTAATAAAATACGAGAGTGTGGAATTGGTCGATCAGAAATTTTCCAAATCCTGTTATATCAGAAACAACTTTTATTCACAGTATGGATGCGGAGATGATGCAAAAAGTGTCATTAAACGAATTTCATACCTTGTTCGAAATACAGACTCCATTCGATGGAATGTGTAGATATCTTTTCCTAACTGTCTAGGTTCTTTACCCTTTCCTACTCATTTCTATTCTTTAGTGTAATATCCCAACGCCTCTCCCCTTACCTCCTTTATAGACTACGTTCTCTGCCTCTGAGGTCAAACCTTGTTGGTTAATTCATCTACACCAACCCACACAATTAATTGAATAATTAGACTTAAAAGCGAGAAAAAATTTACCGTTTCTTATTGAAATGTTTGGTTTTGAAATCACCTTTGATTTATTGATAGTTGCAATTTTTGCTCAAACAATTGCTCTTTCTTTAATAATATTGACTATATACTTTAAAATAAAAAAAATTCAATATAAAAATATTGTTTTAAATGAAAAAATAGAAGAAAAGCTGGACAGAGTTGAATCAAAATTATCCTATTTATTCAACCAAGTTTCGGTAATAACAGCTAACCAAGAAAAATACAACTACCCCAAATCTTCTCTCAATCCATCGGCTTATTACCCAACTAAGGTTCCCACTAAAGAGGAATCAGATTCTCCAAGTATGTTAAAAAATATCACCCTAAATGGTCAAAATTCAAACTCTAAAATAGTAGATACAAGACTAACAGCAGCTAAATCTGAAGAACTAGATTTAATACCCGAACCCATACCAAGTCCAAAAACACCGTACTTTTCGGAGCCAAAATCAGAATCCGCTATTACTAACACGACACCGTCCCTTCCTTCCAATCATCATTTATTTTCAGAATTATCGACAAGTAACAAACCAAGTGATGCTGCAGTCAAGGACTCACCAGTAGACTCTGTGCGGAACAATAAGGAATTCACAAACACCAAAAACTTTGCTGATAATGATTCTGCCGTTGAAAAAAATACAAACCCGGAAATAGACAAAATAGAGAAAGAAATTTTAACAGCCCTCAAAAGATTGGGTGGGGGTGATGGTAATGGTAATAGTTATTGGGATCGCGAAGTTGATGGTTATGGGGATGATGATAGCAGTAGAAGAGAAGATATCATATATCCGACAGCAAAAAAGTCCGACAGAAAGGTCAAAAACATTGACTAGTCAAATAGAAATCAGATTTTTTTCGGTGTAAATAAAAATCCAGAATTCACTATATAGAAAGACAGATACGATATTGGCAAAAACTATAAATGATAATCTGCTATATGCTTTTAGCCATGATTTAATATCATTGTAGGTGAAAAGAGAATTTCCCAATCAGATGAAAACAATTTAGAAAAGGATCAAACGAAGAGAATTGCCAAATATGAGCAACATCAAACGATTGTAAATCTCTATGATTCCGGAATTTCTTCAGAAATAATCGCTTTGCAGTTGGATATTGATTTGGAAGAAGTTGAAGATGTCATCAAGAATCTAAATGAAAAAAAAGATCATGAAAATAGCAGATTGATAGGCAACAATATGGTCGATAATGCCTCTGTCTTTTACGTAGATGCTCTAATAGATATCCAAAAAATTATTACCGCTTCCCAGTCAAGTATGTGGAAGGCTTTACGCTCAGATCCCATTTTTACAGCTCCTTTTGAAGAAACACAAGAAGTACTCAGCAGTTATTATAATGAAAAAATAAAGCTGATAATTCTAAATATAGACATAGTAGGGTCTACGAAATTGTCAATGAACCTCCCTATAGAAAGGGTGTCTAAAATAATCCAAACCTTCAGTCAAGAGATGACGAAGATCATCCGCCTATATGGAGGATATGTTTTAAAGTACATTGGTGATGGAATCATTGGTTTTTTTAATGTTAGTTCTGACCATTTGTATACCCTTTGTATTAATGCGATAAATTGCGCCCGTACCATGATTAAAGTTATCAACCAAGGATTTAATCCAGTATTTAGTCAATATGATTATCCTGAGATCGGTGTTAGAATAGGGATTGATTACGGTGAAAATGTAATCGTAAAATACTATCCATATGTTGATAATGTAAACGACCTAACACAGTATGATTATAAAACCATTCAAAAAACTAGTGAATTAATATCAAATAAGAAACCATCTTACGACATACTAGGATATACTATAAGTATTGCTACCAAAATGACTACTTTTGCCAAGGTTAATCACATAGTAGTGGGACAGCTAATTTACGATGTCCTTTCTAAAGAGGAACAAGAATATTTTTCTGTTATAGACATCAATCCTGAAAACTGGAACTATATCAGTGATGAGACAGGATCGATATACAAACTTTACCTAAACCACGCCTAAGTAACCAGGTAATTTGTGGTTAAACTCTAGACATTGATAAGAGAAATTCATTTTAATTTTAGATAAGGATTTATTTTTGATCTCCGTCAAGATGTACATATGACAAAAGTATGTTCATTTTGTAATACTGCCACAATTAATGAATCTCAGAGTGTGTGCAATGCATGTATGAAGAAATATGGCATTGGTACATTTGATAATAGCAGAGATGGTTGCGGATGTGATTGCTAACAAAAACAAAAACAAAAACAAATCCATCATCGAAATGGGAATAGAAAAAAATACAATTTATAAAATAAATCAAAAAATATCAAAAAACAAATTCAGGGTCAGTAAATGGTAAAATCAATTCATCTCTATATAGTATATTCATGCAGCCACCGTATCATCATACCCTGTATTGTTGAACTCTAAATGTTAAAGACTTTATTAAATATTAACTTGGCCCTGCTTCTAGAATCTTCGTTCACATGTACTATTACCAATCCGTGATATGGTTGTCCATAACAAATAACCCAATCGTTTGGCGAAAACATGAGAAACGGCAGTGCAATCAAATCCTCCTCGCCTTCAATAACAAACTTGATTGTGCTTTCTAATTTGCTCTGAGTTAACTGAATTATTTCTGTAATAATGTGCTCATCAAGTTCTCCCGGATTATTCTTAAAATGCAAAATTTTGTCTGTGAGATATTCAAATATTTTGGGTTTTTTTATCCTTTTTTCTTTTCCATCTACAACCGAAATGTCAGGAATATAGCCTAAACGCACTAATTTTTCAGTAGTAGTATCCCCCACTGTTATTATCTTGTGTGCTCTACCAATTTCTTGGTTTAAGGACTCTTTACTGATATTATCATCCTTTATTAATACCCCAAAAGGCTCCTTCAAAAGACTCAATTGAGACTGATTAATTTTCAAAATTTATCTCTCCATTTAAATCCTTAGAAAAGTTTCTTCCCCTTTTTATCTCCAAAGGTACAATGATGTAAATAATTATTAACTGTTAGTCTAACCCGATGATTTTTCTTGTTCTTTTTCTTGTTCTTTTTCTTGTTCTTTTTCTTGTTCCATCAATTCTGATGCAATAACACTTATTCTTCCTGCGGTGATTTTGGAGATTTTATTAAAAGCCTGAGCATATTCAGATGTAGGTTCAGAAATAAGAACAGATACTCCACTATCACTTCCTTTCATAATTTGGGTTGTCAAAGGTATCTCGCCAATAAAAGGAATTTTGAACTGTTCACTAATCTTAATTCCTCCACCCTCTCCAAAAATATGTATTTTTTCATCACAATTAGGACACTTTAGATAGCTCATATTTTCGATCACACCTATTATTGGTATGTTTAGTTTGTTGAACATACCGATTGATTTAACGGCTACATTCATAGCAACCTCTTGAGGGGTGGTCACAACAAGGATCCCAGTAATCGGAATTGTTTGTGCCATTGTAAGGGGAGCGTCACCAGTACCAGGTGGCAAATCAATAATAAGATAATCAAGCTCGCCCCAATTCACGTCTGTTATGAACTGTTTTACTATACCTGCAATAATAGGCCCACGGTATATTCCAGCTTGTTGAGACTGTTCATAAAAGAATCCCATGGACATTACCTTAACATTTTCAGTAATTGGTGGTTGAATCTTACCTTCTAGAACCTCTGGGACCTCTTTTAGTCCCAACATCAAAGGTACACTGGGCCCATAAACGTCAGCATCCAATATGCCAACTTTAGCGCCGGTTTTTGCCAGGGCCACCGCTAAGTTTACCGAAACAGTGGTTTTTCCAACACCACCCTTACCACTTGCAACCGCCAGTATATTTTTCACTCCAGGCAGAATCTGATCCATAGTTATAGTCCTACCCTCCATGACCCTAGCTGTGACTTTGAGCTCCAAATCTTTGATTCCCAAATTTGAAATAGTATTTCTCACATCCTGCTCAATCTCGCTATTAAAGGGACATGCAGGTGTAGTTAATTCCAATGTAAAAGCAAGTTTATCTTCGTTAATAGCAATATCTTTTATCATACCCATAGATACTATATCTTTGTGTAATTCAGGATCCTTAACATTCTTTAAAGCACTAATGACTTTATCTACAGAAACCATGACGATATAAAAATCGAGTTATTATTCTATTTAAATCATTCATTCTCAAAAGCAAGAATGAAAAATATAAAAACAGTAATTAAGAATAAATTAGATCACACAATTAATCAAAAAAAACATAAAGTTCATAAACTGATAGTTCTGGATATCTTTTATCTTTATTATGTTTGCTATAGCACATATGTCCGATGTAGTAAGAATTCCACCTAGTAAGCTAACTAATTCGCTAAAGTTAACTGCAATTGGTATCCTAAAAGAAAAATATGAAAGTATGGTCAGTTCAGATTTAGGTTATGTTATTTTAATTATAGATGCAGAAACCAACGCTGTAGGAAAGGTCATTGCTGGGGATGGAGCTACATATCACAAAGTGAATTTTACAGCTTTAACGTTTTATCCAAAACTTCACGAGGTCGTAGAGGGCGAGGTAGTAGAAATTACCGATTTTGGTGCATTTGTTAGAATAGGTCCAACTGACGCTCTTTTACACTTATCTCAGATCACAGATGATTACTTAAAAAGTGATGTTAGACAAGGCTTAATATTATCAAATCAGTCTGAAAAAACTCTAAGAATAAGCTCCAAAATACGTGCAAGAATCACAGCAATTAGCTTAGGAAAAAGCGCATCAATGGGCAAAATAGGAATCACATGTAGACAACCATTTCTAGGCGCTCTAGAATGGGTGGAAAAGGAGTTACGCCGTGCCCAAGGGGGAGCAAGCGGAGAAAATTCCAACAACAAAGATAGCAATACAGACAAAAAAGTCACAGAAAGTTCACAAGCAAGAACTGCAAAAAAAGACAAGAGATAAAAATTATACCGAGTAGTGATAGTGTTGCCAAGAGAATACGCCTGTAAGAAATGCAAAGCCTTAACCACTGGAAAAATGTGTCCAGTTTGTAAGTCTACTGAATTATCCAAAGACTGGTTTGGAATCATGTTGATACTTCATCCAGAAAAATCAAAAGTCGCAGCTATATTGGAAATATCTGTTCCTCACAAATATGCTCTAAAAGTTACGTAATTAATTTTTGAATTGAAAAATTATAACAATTTTTATAATTCAAACTTAAGAGTATTAGATAAAGTGCAAGATCCGGAGGAGCTCGAGGAGGGGAACCCATTTCAATCTGAGGTGGAAAAAAGAGCCACACTGGTCGGTTTTTTAAATGAGGATATTGGAACAGGAGACATTACAAGTAATTTACTGATTCCAGAGGAGACCATTTCTAAAGGAACAATAGTTTGTAAAGATACCAGAAAAAGCATAATAGTTAGCGGACTTTCAGAAGCAAAAATTATTTTTGATATTTGCGGGTGCGAAGCAACCCTATTAGTGGATAATGGAGCAAAAATTGTAAAAGGTACCGATGTGATAAGGGTAGAAGGATCATCAAGATCGATTCTAAAAGGAGAAAGAACAGCACTTAATCTTTTAATGCGTATGAGCGGAATATCTACGCGGACTAACCAGTATATTGAAAAATTAGGAGAATTATCAAAAACTTTAAGAATTTCTTCAACAAGAAAAACTGTTCCGGGATTGAGGTATTTTGATAAAAAGGCAGTAGTCATCGGTGGTGGCATATCCCATAGGGTAAGACTTGATCAATTGATACTAATAAAGGACAATCATATCGCAGTTGTCGGTTCTGTAAAAAAAGCTATTGAAAAAGCCAGGTCCGTGTATGGAAATAAAAGAAAAATAGAATGCGAGGTAAATGATTTTAGCAATTTGGTTGAAGCGATAAAATCAGGGGCCGACATAGTAATGTTGGATAATTTTAAGCCAGAAGATGTCAAAGAGTCATTAGATAGAGTTAGGAAACTAGGCTTACGCGATAAAATCATTATTGAAGTTTCTGGCGGTATAAATTTGGACAATATCTATGATTATGCCGTTGCTAAACCAGATGTTATTTCTATTGGATCGTTAACTCATTCAGTTCAAGCAATTGATTTCAGTCTTGAAATTCCCGGGTAATACTACATTAATGTATCCAATGACTATTTCAATTATGCTTTAGAATCTTACCAAACTAAAAGACATTGAATTAATTGTATTACTAGCAGTGTTATTAGAAGTAGTGGTAGTGGTAACAGTCGTGAAAACAAAAGTAGTAATAGGTGTTCCGGTTCCTGTTGTTATAAGATAATAGAACATATCAAGTATAGGTTTGCAGTTCTCAGGTGCAGCTGTACCCTAACTTTAATACCATCATAGTTATGGAAAAGGATGAAATCAGAATGATGCGATGGCTAGAAGGCTAGGGGTGAGCGAGAAGGTGTTGAGTGGGATTGGATTGGGACAGGTCAAGAGATTGCGAGCATTCTTTCTATCGGTATTATGGCTTTTTTTGCTATATTTTCAGGAACTTTAACCTCATGAACATTATTCAAGAGCGAATTGTATACTTTTTCTATAGTTATTTTTTTCATATATTTGCATATTGCGTCTCTTTTTACAGGGATGAATTCTTTAGATGGATTTTCTTCCTGCATCCTATGAAGTATTCCCACTTCTGTAGCTATTAGGAACTGATCGTTTCTTGATGAGCTAGCCTCCTTCATCATTCCCTCGGTTGACAATATTTTACAATCTCTATTTATATCGCCTTTAGATATGTGATATAGGGTGGAGGAAGTACAGCTACATTCAGGGTGGACCAAAAATTCGGCTTTTGAATATTTTTGCAGCATTGAATTGATATCTTTATCGGTAATACCAGCATGTACATGGCATTCACCGGGCCATATTTTGATATTCTTCCTTTTCGTTATTTCTGCGACATAAGCACCCAAAAACATGTCGGGCAAGAACAGGACTGGAGTTTCCTTTGGAATACTCTGTACTACCTTTACTGCATTAGAGGAAGTACAGCAATAATCCGATAAAGCTTTTATCTCTGCGGATGTATTCACATAGCTTACAACCATAGCATCCGGATTTTCACCCTTCCATTTTAAGAGTTCTTGTGGATTAATAGAAGAAGCAAGCGAACATCCAGCTTCTAAATCAGGTATCAAGACTTTCTTGTTTGGACTTACTATTGAAGCTGTTTCAGCCATGAAATGGACACCACAAAATACAATAATTGAAGCATCTGTTTCTCCAGCTAGTCTAGATAATTTAAGAGAATCTCCAATAAAGTCAGATACGTCTTGAACTTCAGAAATTTGGTAGTTATGAGCCAGAATTATTGCATTTTTTTCTTTCTTTAGTCTTTGGATTTCTTCCGTGTATTCTAGTTTCAATACTGACATTACTTGCATAACAAATTATGAGATTCTTCAATTTAAATAATAGTGAATTAGTATTTGATTGCCAAGAATATTTCATTGCGGGTAATTGTTGCCTGTAATATTCTAATTTCAAAATGTATATAATAAATATGAGTTTCAATATCAATATCTCATGCCGACTCACGGATCATTAACTAAAGCTGGAAAGGTTAGAGGTCAAACTCCCAAAATACAAGCACGTGAAAGAACTAGCCCTTCCTCTAAAGTTAGGAATAAGAATAATTTCATAAAAAGATTTGAAAAAAGAATTCAACCAGGACAGAAAAAGCCAGAAAGAATGCACAGACGCTAAAAAAAGATCTCTGCCGTACTCTGTTTTTTCTAATTTTTCTTAAATTATTGAAGTCTATTAATTAACCAATATCGTCTTTTCTTGATGGTTTTTTACCCAAATAAAATATTAATGGGTAAAAACAAAACAAAAACATGTACAGCCATATTGCGGAAACATGGAAGACAATGTTGAAAACGAGATCTCCAGAAATAAAGAATAAAGCATATGCATGGAGAAGAGAACCTACAATACATAAGATAGAACACCCAAGTCGCATAGATAGGGCTAGAGCACTAGGTTACAAGGCTAAACAAGGCATAATTGTGGTAAGAATTCGGGTTGGCAGAGGAGGAATGAGAAAGCAACGTCCTGTATCAGGCAGAAGACCAAAACACATTGGTGTAGTTCACATCAAACAAAGTATTAGTATGAAAAGGGTGGCCGAAAGACGTGTCAATGAAAAATACCTCAATTTAAGAGTGATGGGATCATATTTGCTTTATCAAGACGGAATGTATTCTTGGTTTGAAGTAATACTAGTAGATACAAATCACCCAGCTATCATAAAGGATAAAGAAATG
>JAKDMR010000505.1 GCA_030452275.1 Candidatus Nitrosocosmicus sp.
CGAAAGTATCTTAGAAGAATTGGATGTTGGCCAAAGATGTGAGACTTAACTTAGGCGTAGAATTCACACGTGTTGGGTCGTCTATCCAAAATGTCAATATTATGAAAAAAATTTAAATCTTTATTATAATTCTATAGTGAATAAATGAGTTCTTTCTATGTACTTGATTCGGATTCAGTTATAATTAGGCCGACCACAGTAGGGGATATTTCAGAAATCGTAAAATTGCAGGAAGAATCTTTTGCTGATTTAGCAAAGATTGGAAATATTTGGCATCCTGATGAATTGAAAAGCCATCTGGATATATTTCCAGCGGGTCAGATTGTTGCTGAACTTGAGAAAAAGATTGTAGGCTCGGCTACTAGTTTGATTGTTCAGTTAAATCCTGTTTATGCTGATCACACCTGGAAGAGCATTACGGGGGATGGAATGCTCACAACCCATTTTCCAGCTGGTGATACTCTATATGGTGCAGATATATCCACTCATCCACGAGTTAGACATCGGGGAATAGGCCACAAGTTGTATCAAGGGAGAAAGGATATTGCGATGAGAACGAATTTGAAAAGAATGATTGGAGGTGGCAGACTATATAACTACTGTGAATATGCCGAAAAATTATCTCCGTTGGATTATGCTCAAAAAGTTGTGGACTGTAAATTGCACGACCTTGTGTTGAGTTTTGATCTTATTAATGGATTTAATTTTGTCAAGATCCTTTCCAATTATCTTGAGGATGCTCGCTCCTTAAACTATGCCAGTTTCATAGAGTGGATAAATCCTCATTATCGGCAGAACCCGCAAACCCAGCTCATGAATTAAATCAGTTTTATATCAATTCCCTAGAATCCAAGGCAGATTTTGAGAGTGGTTTTTAAAACTGATTTATATCAACCCTTGTCTTTGAACTAATAGAATACTCCTCAGATCATAAAGCGAGAATGCATGATTATCCATATCCGATATCCCTTGAAGATATTCCTCTTTCCATTATGCAGGAGTCAAAAACAGATGATGTTTTTAAAATATTCAACAAAATACCCGAATTGTTTTTAAGAATGGAGAGAAATTAGATAAAGTCTATATCCAATTAGTCGTATTAGTATCAACTTACTTTCAATTTCCTAAACAATTCGAATTATGCTCTTCATCAATCTGAAAAGTAATAAAAATCGGCCTATTGTAATTTACCGTTATTAGAAGACCTTAGAATCATCTTTACTTTAATTGAAGGTAAATATTTCATAAATTTTCATCTATAGAATTATCTGAAATGATTAATATTATTAATTATAAATGATATAATATGGATGCTTTTGATTGTATAGTAACCAAACTTGAGGTAAGAGAATTTAATGATCAAAGTAGTGTCTCTTCAGAGATAAGGCTAAAAATATTAGAATCAGCTAGGCTTACTGGTAGTTCTCTAAATACTCAACCTTGGAGATTTATAGTTATACAGAATAAAGATAATCTGAAGAAATTATCCAATGATAGCACGAGCGGAAAGTGGATTTCCGGGGCTAATTTCGCAATAATCGTTCTAACTAATCCTTACTTTCGGTTTCACTTGATTGATGCTGGCAAAGTAGTGCAGAATATGCAGCTTGCTGCATGGAATTACGGTGTCGGTTCTGCTTTATTTACAGGGATTGAAGAGGATCACATACGAAAAGATTTCTCTATTCCAATTGATTATAAACCCGTAATTGTAGTAGGATTTGGATATCCAAAAAAGAAAATAGATGGCAAAACAAAAAAGAAGAACAGGTTGACTATGCACGAATTGGTTTCATTTGAAGAATACGGAAAATCTTGAACCTAAACCAACAAACTAATTTATGATCAACACTCGGATGAAATTGTAAAACAATTACTGGGTTTTATTGGTGATCTTGAAATCACGATCACAATGAAATATAGCCAGTAATGGCTATCAATTTGGTAAATCTGATTAATAGGATTGGAAATATCGCCTTTCCTTAATCCGATTTTTAGATTTCTATGGGTTTAAGAAGACCTACTAACCTGAATCAAAGGCCATATCTGGCCCTGTTAAAAGAGTTTAACCGAGAATAAATTTTAAACAACCTCGTATCAAATGAACCAATTACATCAAGATTTTCTATATTTTGAGGATGATTTATGAACTTTTGTTTCGAAATAAGTCAACTTGCAGGGTAAGAGATATTGAAAATCATTTGAAAAATTTCCTTAAGTTAACATCCATGAAAATCTTTGACCAAAACAGGCTATCCTATCA
>JAKDMR010000506.1 GCA_030452275.1 Candidatus Nitrosocosmicus sp.
AAAGTTCCCCATGCGAACTTCTAATTGATGCCTTTATTACTTTTCTCTTTTTATTAAGTTTCTTATTGTAGAAATTTCATTAGCTTGACTCACCTGATGTACTTTTAGTATATTCTTTAACCTTCAAATTCACATTATTGATCAGTAATGTGTACTGCAGTTAAAGTTATGGTTAACAAACATTAACTGTCTCGATAATCCTGATGCTAAATTTATTTGGATTCTAAATTAAGATAAATTTATGAAGAAGCAGATGATGAGCCGGACAAAAGCTCTACGGCCCTGTCCAAATTATTATTTATATCTTCTATATGTGATACTAGTTCTTCTTTTGGCACCTCATCTAGAATCATCTGACGTAGTTCCTCTCTCATCATGATCTCTGTAGTTTCCATCAAAGGTCTATCTTTTTCTGCTAATGGAGCTTCAACATATTCAAAATTGTCTAGGTATACAGAGGTTGCAAGTTCTTCTGCACCAGTAAAGTTCTGATTATTATACTCTTCTATAGTTTGATTCAGTAAAGTTCTAATCTTTGAAATAAACTGAATCGGTGTTGTTGGTTCTTCGGAGTTCTCTGTTGTTTCAGATGCTATCATAGTATTAGTATTATTAGTAGAATTTTGATCTGTCAATTCTAGATTCAATTGAGAATCATTTTGCGTGTCATTGATTATCTGAGCGTATGAATTTTGAAATCCGAATAATACGCCTACAGTTATGAATAACAAAAAAGAGATCGATAATAATCTTGAAAAACGAATATCAACTCTCTTATCCAGTAATGTCATTTGTGATCTCATGATATTATTTTACGGTACTTACGAATGTTTATTTAACTATTGTGTCATTTACAATATCTGAGAATTATTTGACTACGGTTCTAAAATCCGTAAGAACTGGACTTAATTCTACCTTAATATTATCTTAATATATTATTTAAAGCGAGGCTGGGTCATAAATCCGAACAAATAAAGCTGGTCTTATAGAGCATCATATTTTGTTTGAAACAGATATTCTCTACAAGACCAGCCAGGCAGGTATAGTTCTTCATCACCAATCCTAATTAGTATTTTGTATCTTGTCGGGTTGATTGATTGGTCATCATCAAGTAATTCTTTTGTCAACTCCGGTCAGAAAAAAAGAAGAGGTAGACCTTATGTGTACTCGCCAACCATCATTCTACGATGCTTTATAGTCCGTATGCATATGGTTCAGACTTGATTCAAACAGGTCTTTGCACCATTTTCTGTGCTTGGATTTACCATATAACAAAAGAATAATGAAAGCCTGTGGATTATCCGTTTCCTATCTACCACCGCCAAGCAGACGGACCTTTGATAGGCGATTGAAAACCATGTCTAAAGATATCAAAGAAAGGATATCAACTATGGGAGCCTGTTTGTTGCTGAAGGTCTGGTCAGACCATATGTTGTTGCAACAGACAGCGCCCTCTTAAAATCAAAAGGTAAAGTATGGCATGCGTCATCTATGAAAGATGGGGTAGTTCCATGTCCAGGTATTGATACGGAAGCTAAATGGGGATACAGTCATACCAAAGAGTGGATATTTGGATACAAGCTGCACATGATATGTAGTGCTGATCCTTCCTCTACAATAATACCCCTTTCAGCCGACGTTACAACAGCCAACGTATCTGACAAACCTGTTTATCCAGACATAGTATCAGGTCTACCTCCAAAAACGCTAAAGAAGATTCATTATATGGTTGCAGACCCTGGATTCAGCGGTAAGAAACTGTATGATTTAAGCATGACAAAGGGATTTCAACTTGTCTGCCCTGTCAAAAAATATAAAAATACACCACTACAAAGACTGAAACTGGTAGATCTCTATGAATCGGCCCTTGGTCAAGTAGTTTATTCAAGGAGAAGAACATCTATAGAACCGCTGATACAACATATCAAATCAGTCTTTAGAATAGACCCAGTACCTGTGAGAGGGCTTAATAGTGTACGTAGTATAGTGTTACTGTCTGTCCTGATGTACCAGATACTTGTTTATTACAACTGCAAGGTACGAAAAGAAGGCTCCACACGATCAATCAAATACATGATAGGCTGTTGACGTATTTCTAAAATGATGTTTACTAAATGCTATGTCGAAATGAATTATGACCTAGCCTCATTTAAAGCTAGTTTCCATCTTTGTGTTATTTCAAGAATTTTTATTAGCATTAAAATAGATTCGCTCTTATTTCTGAATGTTTCAGCTGCTAATTATAAAGGATTTCCACGA
>JAKDMR010000507.1 GCA_030452275.1 Candidatus Nitrosocosmicus sp.
ATTACAGTGGATGAATGTAGAATATTGATGGGGGCTTGGAGACTTAACTTATAAGATGTATTAAATATCAAACTTTATCTACATGCTAGCGAATCTGGACACTTTTTCCTAATTTCTCCTCAGGTTTACTGGCTTTTTTCCTCTCCTGGTTATAATATATCAGCAGGTATGGGTGTGTTATAATTTACAAGCATGCCCCCAAATTAAGCTACTTTAAAATCCAAACGGGATGACAAGGTGATCAGATATACGAAGGATAAGGGTATGGAAGAATGTTCTTTAAAAGCTGTGCATCTTGAAAGAACATTCTTCCATACGCCTGTCGAATCTGTTGTCCATTGCGAGATAACTAGGTGCCAGTTAGGGGTGTTTGTGGTTATTTTTCACCGCAAGTTAGTATAAAGGACTGAAATAGAAATTATTTACTTCCTACGAATAGGTAATGTTTAAAACTAAATCATATTTTTTATCATGGGTCTTTATACTCTTTTAAATACTTGATGTGGGCTCAAACTATGTTTCAAATAAAATAACCATTCAATTTCATGGCTACTACACAATGAATCAACGAAAGATATTCTCTTATTCGAATTGGAGATTATAAATAGTAACTTCTAAAATGACAAATTTTTATTAATATGAATCTTCATATACCAAAGATGAATAATTTGGGAAGAACTACTTTTGAAGCCCTAATAAAAGATATACTTTTGTTAGAGAACATTATGATATCGGTAAGAAGCAATGGTGCTGTCGCTGAGGTTAGAATAGAAAAAGACACACCTTTCAGGCTCAATGAACAATGGGCCACTATAGGAGATGAAAAAGGACGATGGCATATCCATGTCAATATCTCGGAAGCAAAAGAAGCAAGATTCGTTGTGGAATCAAAGGATAGCGGACGTAAGAGTTATAGCATCAGATTTTTCAATTCCCAAAACATCTTGATTCTTAGAATTAATTTTGTAAAAATATATACTCCAGACAATATGGTTATAGAAGAGAGTTTATCACAATACGAAAATTTATTCTCTAAATATGGGAGTAAGGATTCTTTATTACTGTCTCTTGATCCTCAGCAGTGAGTCTCTTACCAAATATAAAAAGGAATGATTTTTTTTCTTATCGAGTTAATAGGTCTGGTGATCTATGACTAATCCACTTTTTAAGAACAGGAAAATTCACTGCTCTCAATTGTTTTAGGGAAGAATAACTTTTCTTTCTAAATTCATGATCGTAGTTTCTATCACAAACTATTTGTGCAAGAATAACTCTAATGTGGTCTTGAGTGTCCTTGTCTGAGTACAATTCATTGATGGATTGATAATCCCCTTTTTCCAAATAATTACATATCAAATTCTTTATCTTAGCCTTGACTTGTACATTATTCTTTGTGTCATGTTCTCTTAGTAAAAGTTGAAACTGGTCATCTTCAAAGCCCATCCAGTCATTATAATTACCGTTTCCGTCGATTACACCTCCAAATGGATCTAGTTGTACTTGTGAAGATAAATCATTATCTATAGGTATTGGAAAATTAATATCTTTAAGAATTATCTGGGGGAGAAAATGAGTGTGTGGGCCATCGATCTCATCTTTGTTTGTGGGTATTTTTTGTCCAACAACAATGGAAGCATATCTTGTCTTAAATAACCGGTAAGGGGAAAATTTTATGATAGTGTTTAGAATTCTGAATCGTCTATTATGTAATTTCCTTCTTTTTGCTTAAGGTAACCATAAAGAGCATTATCTTTGACTATAATATTAGCCTGAAAATCATTATATCCAATTCCAAGATCCCATAACTCACCTCTGATGTTAAATTTGTCCCAATTTCCTACATGAGTTAACCGCTTATTGCTTGGGATATTGGAATCCTTTTTTGGAATACATAGATATATGTTCTGAGACCATGGAGAACATCTATAGTTAGCATTCTCGGCTACAACTGGAATGATTTTTTCATTTAGTTCTAACTGTAAAATTGCCTTGTTTGTTCGCACGGTTAAAATATTACGATGATGATCATAGCTTTGCTCGGGCTTATCAGTATCAGTGATTGAGAACTCTGCAACTGCTCCATTTCTCACTATGGCCCAATGTGATTTATTATTTATACTAGACTTAAACAAAAGTTGCTTCACATAATTATCAATCATGGGCAAATATGATAACCACGAGTATAAAAAAATTGGGGATATCCCATAAAAAAATCCTTTACAACAGTATCGTTATTTTTCTTATACATCGGATCAATAT
>JAKDMR010000508.1 GCA_030452275.1 Candidatus Nitrosocosmicus sp.
CAGGTTAAAGAGATACTCCATCAAGGTATAGGTGATATAAAGTCTGTAGTAGACTAGAACCATGATAACTCTATCTTTAACAGCAAGCTTGAAACGTCTACCAGCATCAACATCTCTTTCTCTATTTCTTTTGTATGATAAACGCTTTATCTCGTGTTTTGGATATTTTGATTCTATTTCTTTGAAAATATCATCAAACTGTTGTACCGAAAGACCTGTGAATGATTTGAACAGCATTGGTTTTCTGGATAACCTATCATAGGATAGCAAGGAAAGGACAACGTTATACAACACAGACAGAAATAAAGCTGTTTTGGCTAATTATGCAAGAGATCTATATTATATTAATTTATTCTTGAATTTCACCTAACATTCAAATTGCTGGAATCGTCTAACAAAACCTTATATATTAAACCGCCGTCATTGCCTTCATATACTTTTTTAAGATGAATATTCCCCAAATCTAAATTATATAATTCATAGGGGTAATGATCAGCATAATAATAGAAAACCAAATAATCGATGTCAAATTTTTTGATTATCCATTTTTCATAAGAAGGTACATCCATTAAAGAATGTGCAAAGTTTACGGATTCCAACCCGGTCCTCAAATTTACTATATGTGGTAGATCTGAAGCAATCTTAGAATCTTCTTCTATATTGCTATTCATCCATTGGTGCATATCAATTTGAAAATCTTTCTCTGCAAATTGTTTTTGGAATGAATTAATAGAATTGATACCAGTAACTAATAATGTACCGCTTAGGGATATTGTAATGATGATAAAAGAGATTAATATTATCTTTGATCTGATACTCCGGTCTAAAAAACTTAAAGTTGTATTTAATATCCTACTAATGCCTAATAAAGAAAGAGGAATTAAAAAATAGAATGGTTGAATTAGGAAACGGACTTCTGGCGTCACTCTTCCTGTAACTTGAGCTAGAAAGAAATAAACGAGCAAACTAAGGATTGTAATTAGCCCAATTATAGCTATAGTATCGTTCTTATCAACACTTAAAGCATCTTTGAAGTTCTTGTTCACACAAATGACAAGAAAGGCGGAAAGGGGTAAGATAAAAAAAATCAATATCTGCAAATATAAATAATCATTTTCAGACAAGAATATAAATGTCGAAAATACAATAAAACTGTAAGTCATGATACCTACAAGTATAATGATTTTTTTATTAAAGCTAATATTCATGAATTTTGAAACTGCTATAAAGGCAAAAATACTAAAAGTAATGAAAATGAGAAAAGATTCCATTCCATATAAATCTGAAAATTCTTTGATCAGTCCAGATACGGTATCCACAATTGAAATCATCGAAAAATTTCCAACTTCATTCACATTATAATTTGGAACATCAGGAGAAATTAGTCCCAGGTAAAGTTGAATATTCCTGGGAATTGGGATACCAGTGCCTTGAAGGGAATCGCCGAATATCAAATAATTTCTTACTAACCAAGGAATTAGTATAGCTATCCAAGTCCCGATCAGTACCAATGTTAATTTTGTTTTTTTCTTTAAAAGGTAAAAGATAATAATTGCCAGCCCAACAAAGAGCCCGGTCGGATGAGAAAAATGTGCCAGTGCAATAAAGATTCCTGTAAGCACGGTATTTTGCACAGAAATTTGTTTTGAGGCGAAATATACAGTCAATATCATAAAAATAAATGAGAGGACATCCGGTCTAACCCTGACAGCGAACCAAAGGAATCCGGGCATTGAAGCTAAAAGAATGGCACTGAATGGTGCGAATAAAGGACCAAATCTAATTTTTACTAAATAATAAAACAGTACAATTGAAATTGCAGATAAAATGAAGTTGAAAATCGTACTTTGAAGATATAGATCACTAAGTTTGGCATTAGTAATGTATAACCAGCCACTTAAAAATACAAAGTATAATGGTAATTTCGAACGCAAGTGGGAGGATATCTGATCAAACTTTTCTAAATCGGGAATATTAGTTTTCCAATTACTTGCATCTTTATCTATAGTTTCTATTAATAGTCCCTTTCCAAGCATGAAGTTTTGGGCCACCGTCATATGTTCAACATCATCATATTTCCAATAAACCCAATCAGCAGCTGTATTGTACAAGAGAGCTGCTCCCATAACTAAAATTAATAACGATATAAAAAGGATTAAAAAGTCATTTAAATGTAAATATTTTTTTAGATTGAAATTAAAATATGTAATGTAGGAGGCAATATTACATTTCACTTTAGTAACGTTTTACTATCTTTT